>JBEIGR010000271.1:0-7160 GCA_040381795.1 Verrucomicrobiaceae bacterium
CGATGATGAGCGGGATGCCTTGGGCCGTGCAGAGGGCGTGAAGCGTGTCGAACTCGTTTGGCGTGAGCACATTGCCCGTGGGGTTCGTGGGACAGCTCACGGCCATGGCGGCGATGGACGGATCGAGCCGCAGGCGGTCGAAATCGACGTGGTATTTGATCTCGTGCGGAGCGGTCTCGACGATTTTGGGCAAGCAGGCGGTGAACTGGCCTTCGCAGAGTGCTTGGTTGGCGTAGCCGATGTATTCCGGCAGCAGCGGAAAGAGCACGCGGCGCTTTTTGCCGGCTGTTTCGCCAGCGAGGAGGTTGAAGAGCAAAAAGCAGGCGCTTTGGCTGCTGGGCATGACGGCGATGTTTTCGCGGGTCAGGTCCCAGCCGCATTCGCGTTTCAAAAAGGCCGCCATGGCTTCGCGGAAGAGCGGATTGCCGCCGGGCGGGTCGTAGTTGAGGAGCGTTTTATCGATGCTGCTATCGGCGAGCATTCCGCTCATGCGCTGACGCCAGAGGGCCTGCACCTGCGGGATGGCCGCCGGCTGTCCACCGCCGAGCATGCGCATATCAGGCGTGGTGGTGAGCGCTTCGCCGCAGTCGTCCATGAGCTCTTGAAGGCCGCTGGGGCCACCGAGGCGGGAGCCGATGTCTGAAAAGGGGATAGTCACGCCGCAGCATGAAACAGGAACAGGGAACCGAAAGCCTCGAATTCAGCCGACTCGCGTGCTCACCCAATGGCGAATATCGAAGTCCTGTGAGGTCTTTTCCGCCTGCCATCGGCCATCAGCATTCAGGCGAAAGCTGCCGATCCAGCGCTGGTGCCACTTTTCAGGCTCGATCATGCTGAGGTGGCGTTTGCTGCCCACTTCGTAAAGGTGATAGACCTCACCGCAGACGGGCTCGAAGCCGAACTGGGCTTCGTAGATGAGCTTGTTCCAGTTGAAGGCATCGATCACATCCATGTAGCGTTCTTGGATCTCGACCATCTCCTGCTGGAGCTCGCGTTCCACGCGGGAAACGCCGCGAGATTTGAAGTTCGTGAGGTCCTGGGGGACGATTTTCGGCGCGAGGCGGGATGCCGGATAGGGCAGATAGTTGCCGCGTGGCTCAGGGGCTTGCAGGGCTGTGTCGATGGGGTCCAAAGCGTGTGAGGGAAAGTTGAGAAGATACGCCGGGTTTCAAACGATGGATTAAACGGAAGCGTTGCCAGCTTCACAAACATTGCCTACTCTGCCGCCATGAGCCGACTCACCACCGCCCTGAACCTCCTCGCCTGCGCCGTGATGGCCTCCTGCGCTTCCTCGACCATGGACTCGATCCCGATGGGAGAGCAGATGCAGATTTACAAGGATCAGGCTCAGCGTGACTTCCAGTCAGAGTTTGCCCGCATTGGCGAACTTCACATGAGTAATGTGCTCTCCGAGGCCGAGTATCAGGCCCAGCTTGCGGATTTGAACGACAAGGTGGTGCAGCGGGCGCACACCTTGGCCTGGAATCAGCACAATCTAGCGGAGATGGAGCGGCAGGCACAGGGCGTCCCCACGCCTGCCGCACCTGTCATGAACATGACACCCAGTGCCATGCAAGGTGGGGCGGGTGGCCAGTCGATGTACCGGCCGTCCCAGCAGCAGTTCAACATGGCACAAGGCGTCGGCGGTGGCAATCAGCTCTCCCCCGGCCAGATGCAGCCGCGCATGTCCTCGCAGGGCGGTGCGCTGAGCCGGCAAAACTTCCCCGGATCGATCTACGACGATCCCACCATCAACCAGTAAGGGGTTAGCCGTCTGCCAGCATGGCTCGCAGGCCGGAGAAGAAGTTTGTGTTTTCCTCCTGCGTGACGGTTTCATTCATGTGGCGGGTGTAGTCCATCTCCTGGACAAACTTGCGGTCGAGCTCCTTCAGGAAAGGACTCGGCAATGAGGTCTGCTTTTGGCCCCATTTCACGCGATTGCGGGTGTAGCTGATCGTCAGGCGCTGCTTCGCCCGCGTGATGCCCACATAAAAAAGGCGGCGCTCCTCATCCACGCGGCCTTCTTCATAGCTGCGACGATGTGGCAGGATGCCCTGCTCGAGGCCGGGTAGATACACGATGGGGAATTCGAGACCTTTGGAAGCGTGCATCGTGATGAGGCAGACGCCTTTTTTCTTCTCGATGTCGTCCTTGTCCTCTCGCTCGTCATCGAGGCTGATTTGATCGAGATAGCCGCCGAGGCCGTCCGCACGGTTTGCCTCATCGTAGGCGTTCACCGTCTTGAGCATCTCACTCACGCCGGTTTCCCAGCGCACAGTATCCTCGGGCGTTTTCGCGCCTTTTTTCAGCCACGGAAGGTATTGCGTCTCCTCCAGCAGCATCTCCGTCATCTGGCCGATCAGGGTGCCGGGCGTGCTGGCGGCGCTGTGATACTTCGTGATAAGGGAAACGAAGCCAGTCACGGCCAAGCGGGCCTTTTCCGGCACCTGGCGTTGCCAGTCTGGATCGCAAAGCGCCACCCACACGCTGTGGTGCTTTTCCATGCTGCGCTCGCGGGCCAGCTCAGCAATTGAGGGCGTGATGCCGCGTGCGGGTACATTGATGATGCGGAGCAGGTCGATGTCCGAATGTGGGTTCGCGATGACTTTCAGGTAGGCCACGATGTCCTTCACCTCGCGGCGGTCGAAGAAACTGCGGGCGCCGACGACGCGATACGGGATCTTGCGCTGGCGAAAGGCCTGCTCCAGCACTCGAGACTGGTCATTCGTGCGGAAAAGCACGGCGAAGTCCTCCCACTCGCGTTTATCGCGGAAGTGCATGGCCTCCACCTCCTTCGTTACCATATCCGCCTCCTCTTTTTCATCGGCGGTGATCACGAGCTGTACGTTGTCGCCCTTCTCCGTGCGGCACCAGAGGCTCTTCGGGCGGCGTCCTGCGTTGTTTTTGATGAGGCTGTTCGCCGTGTGGAGGATCTGCGTCGTGCTGCGGTAGTTTTCCTCCAGCTTCACGACGTGCGGATCCGGGAAGAAGGTCTCGAACTGCGTGATGTTCGTGATCTCCGCTCCACGCCAGCCGTAGATACTTTGATCGTCATCCCCCACGACGCACACGTTGAAAGGCGGCGGAACGAGGGCCTTCAGCAGTCGCATCTGGAGGGAGTTCGTATCCTGAAACTCATCCACCATCACATAGCGATGCCGTGCCTGCACCTGACGGCGCACCTCGGCGGTGTTTTCGAGCAATTGCACGCCGAGGAGCAGCAGATCGTCGAAATCCATCACATTGCGGCCGCGCATTTCGCCCTGGTAGCGCTCCATGATCGCCGCCTCGGTGGATTCCTCAGCGTTACCAATGCTATTGCCATCATTCTTCGCCTTGCTGATCCGTGAGAGCATCACGCTGGCGTCCATGGATTCATCGCTGGTGAGCAAGGTTTTGAGCACCTGCTTCATCAGGCTCTCCTGCTCCGACTGGCTGTAGATGACGAAGTTGTTTTTGTAGCCCACATGCTCCGCGAACTCGCGCAGCAGCTTCGCGCAGAAGGCGTGGAAGGTGCCCACGGCGATCTTTTTGCCCAGCCCGTCCCGCACCATGCCCTTCACACGCTCGCGCATTTCGTTCGCGGCCTTGTTCGTGAACGTCACAGCCAGGATGTGCTTCGGCTCGATGCCCTCATTCACCATGTGGGCGATGCGGGCCGTGATCACCCGTGTCTTGCCCGTGCCAGCTCCCGCGAGAATGAGCAGCGGGCCGTGGATATGCGTCGCCGCCTCCCGCTGCTGGGGATTGAGAGTGCCCGTGAACCCACTCATGACCTCGCGCTCCCCACCATCCGCCCCGCAGCACGCCGCGCCATCGCGACGAGTTTTTCAGGGCGGGTAAAAACAGAATTCATGCCCTGCTCATGGCACGGAGCCGCCGCGATGCAAGCGAGGGCGACGACACACTGAAAGTTGGTTGCATCACCAGTTTCAGGATGCTTTCTCACCCCATGCGGCAAGAGCCCATTCTGAAAGCCTCCTTCTTCCGGACCGCTGGAGGTCGAGAGCCTGTGCGGGAATGGCTCAAGGCCTTGCCTGACGAGGAGAGGCGCATCATCGGCGTGGATTTGAAAACGGTGCAGTTTGGCTGGCCCCTGGGCATGCCGCTGGTGCGCAAGCTGGAGAAGGCGCTTTGGGAAGTCCGTGTGCGATTGCCGGACCGGATCGCCCGGCTCTTTTTCACCTGCGAGGAAGGCCGCATGATCCTTTTGCATGCCTTCATCAAGAAATCTCAGAAGACGCCGATCGAAGATTTGGAACTGGCAAAAACCCGCCTCCGCATGCTACACTCCTGACATGAATAAGAAGCACATCGGCTCCGATCTGGACAGTCTCCTCATTGAGGAGGGCATCCTCGCAGACTGCGAGGCGGCTGCCCATCAGCGTGTCGTGGCGTGGCAGATCGAGCAGGAGATGAAAAAGCGCCGTATTTCTGTCGCTCGTCTTGCTGGACGCATGGAGACCAGCGTCGAGGCATTGAAGCCTTTGTTCTCGGCGGGAGACGCACCTGTCAGTCTCCAACTCCTGGAAAAAGCCGCGCTGGCGTTGGGGCGGAAGTTGCGGGTTGAATTGGCATGATCGTGACCAAACAAGCCGTCCTCGACCAATTCCGCGCCGTGCTGCAAGCCGATCTCGACACGCTCATGCGTGCCGCGCAGGGGGCCTTCGCCGCGGCGACTGACCCGGACAGCAAGGCGGAAAACAAATACGATACCCGCACCCTCGAAGCCTCCTACATTGCTCGCGGGCAGGCAAAACGTGTCGCGGAGCTTCAAGAGGCCGTGCAGGCTTTTTCCGCGCTTTCCGGCGGCCAGCTCGATGAAGGCTCCGCGGCTTCATTGGCCTCTCTCGTGGCTTTGGATGGTCCTGACGGCCTCGATCACTACTTCATCGGCCCTGCGGCGGGAGGCACGGAGATCCTTCATGAAGGCCGTGAAGTGGTCATCATCACGCCAAACTCTCCCATGGGCCAAAAACTCGTCGGAAGGCGAGTCGGCGACCGTGTCGCCATGCGGCCCGCTGTGACGGCGAAGGTCGTCAGCGTGCAGTAAACCTACCGCACGGCCAGCCCACGCTCACGCCATTCGTTGAGAACTTTGGGAAGCAGGACATGCTCGACCTGCTTGATGCGGTCGTGAAGCACGGAGGCGGTATCGCCGGGGAGGATGGGGACGCGGCCTTGTTCGAGGATGGCACCGGCGTCGATTTCGGCGGTGACGAGGTGGACAGAGCAGCCGGATTCAGCATCGCCCGCATCGAGAGCATCCTGCACGGCATGAGCGCCCTTGTACTTCGGCAGCAGGGATGGGTGGACGTTGACGATGCGGCCTGAGTAATCACTGATCACCGGCTCTTTGAGGATGCGCATGAAGCCGGCGAGCACGACGACATCTACCCGCGCCCGTTCGAGATGATCGAAGATTTCCTTCTGCGCGGCCTCGCCGAGCTTTTTGGGGTTCGAGCCGGGTTCGACGAAGTGCGCGGGCAGTCCGGCCTGCTTCGCGATGGCGAGGAAGCCGGAGTCTTTTTGATCGGAAATGGCCGCCACGACCTCGGCGTCGAGTTTTCCATTCTGGATGTCATCGACGATGGCCTGGAAGTTCGAGCCAATGCCACTGCCGAGCACGGCGAGGCGCAGCTTACCGCCTCGGGGAGCGTGCATTTTTTGAATGGTGGCCGTGGTGGATCGACCGGGCACCAGTGGCAGGATGCGGATCTCCGCGCCCACGGATTGCAATGCGGCACGCTCCTCGGCGTTCAGCGATTCGACGGTGTAATCACCGCCCTTGGCATACACATGAGGGCGGATGGCTTTGATGAGGCTGGTGGCTCGTTCATCGCCAAAAACGACCACGACATTCACGGCTCGCAGGGCGCACAAAACCTCCGCGCGGTCGTTTTCGTTGTTCAGTGGCCGGTCGGGGCCTTTGAGGGCGCGGACACTCGCATCGGAGTTCAGTGCCACGACCATCGCATCGCCCAAAGCGCGGGCATCCGTCAGGTAACGGACGTGGCCGGCGTGCAGCAAATCGAAGCAGCCATTGGTGAAGACGAGTTTCTTCCCCTGAGCATCCAATTGATCACGAAGCTGCCGCACTTCGGCAGCCGTGGCAGGGGTGAAATCAGCATCGGTCATGCCTTTGCTCATGGCGTGAACCACTGACGATGCAAGAATCAATGCTTTACCGTGCCGAGATGCTTTTTGAAGAAAGCATCGGCGATGTCCACGGTCTCGGCGCACCATGGATCGCTCATCCAGAAGGGATGCGGAGCGTGCTTGAGGGTGTGGACGGCGGTTTCGATGCCAAGGGCCTTCAATTTCTCCATCATCTCCGCACGGCCGATTTTGAGCGTGTCTTTCTCGCCTTCGATGAAGATCGTGGGGCAAACGCCCGCTCGCACATGGGTGATGGGTGAGGCGGCGGCATAGAGATCCGGTTTCTCGGCGGCGGTGGAGCCAAAGAAGAGCACCGCGCCTTCATTGGTCGAGTCCTTGTTCGCGGCGACGAGGTCCTGCGTGGCGGCCATGACGATGCAGGCCTTCACGGCGCTGCTTTGATCTTTGAAAGGGCCGTCGCCCTCAAACGCGGCGAGGCCGCTGGTCATGGCGGTGAGGCCGGAGAGATGGCCGCCAGCGCTGCCGCCCATGCAGCCGATGCGCTCGGGGTCGAGTTTGAGTTCCTTCGCATGCGCACGCAGGCAGCGCAGCGCGGCTTTGCAGTCGTGGATGGCGGCGGGATACTTTGCCTCGGTGGATAGGCGGTAGCTCACAAGGGCGGTGACAAAGCCACGCTGCGCCAGCCGCTCCATCATCGGCTTGTCCGCCTCCACCTGGCGGGCCTTCCAGCCGCCGCCGTGGATGTCCAGGATGCATGGGTAAGTGCCGGGCGCATCCGGGACGTAAACGGAGAGCTCCACGTTGTGCTCGGGATGCTTCTCGACCTCGATGGTCTTCAAGGTGAAGCCGGTGGGCGTCTGTGGATTGAGCTTCTTCCATTTCGGCGGGACATCTGCGGCGTGGGTCGAAAGGGCAAGGGCGAGGAAAAGAGCGAGGCGCTTCATGTGGCTGGCATGAACTCCACCGCCGCGTCGTTCTTTCCCGCGCATGACTTCCTCTCCCGATCGCCTTGGCATCATCGGCATGGGCCTGATGGGCAG
>JBEIGR010000272.1:0-7158 GCA_040381795.1 Verrucomicrobiaceae bacterium
CAGCCGATAAGGCAAACAAGGCAGCGTAAATCAGTTTCATCGTGGCGCGTGGGGTTGTGCCTCGATTACACCAGACCGCTCAGAATCCGGCAAGACCTGTTTTGTTCCAGTTTGGCTCCTTCATGGCCGAGAACCCAATCAATGCATCTCCACCTCGCAGTGGCCGAGGCCGCCGCGGAAGTAGTTGAACTGCACGTTTTGATGATCGGCGAGCAAGGACATCGGCACGGCGCTATCCGCGAGGCGCTTGGAGATCATGAGAGCCGTGAGGCGCTGGCCGAGCGGGTTGTCATGCATGCCGGCGTGCCAGATGCTGACCTTCTCCGCCATCCATGTTTCCTTTGGGCCGACGGTGATGGCCATTTGCGGGACCATCGTGATATTGCCCCCTCCGGAGGTGCGGGCGTTTTGCATGAGCGTCGCCGGATGCAGGTCCACGATGCGGGTGCTGAGCTTGCGATACTCCGCTGGTGGCGGCGGCTCGTTCTTCCATTTGCCGGTGCGCTTGGGCGGATCGTTGAAGGCCCAGTGCTTGATGTCGCCCTGGCCGCCCTGCATGAGCACGCAGCGGACGCCGCTTTGCCAGCTCTTCACATACTCGGCCACATCGGCCTTCGGAAAGTGCAAATGCGTATCCGGCATGCAGAGCTTCTTTTGCATGCGGTCAAAGCACAGCTCGCGGTCCGCCCGCTCAAAAGAAAGGGGATGCTCCATGCTCACCTCCTTCTTCGTCGCCTCGTCATACCACTCGTCCATGCCCCAGAAATGGCCGTCCTTGATGGAAATGCCCAGGTCATTGATGAGACGGGCCACCAGAGGAAGCTGCTCCGTGGGGCCGATGGGGCCGCAGATGCCGGTGGGATTGTCCGGCGTGGCCTGTTTCCACGCGTGGATGTATTCGAGGGCCTCGGCGAGGTAAAAATCCTCCAGCGTGTCATACATGACGACCTTGAACCCTGGCCGGGAGAGCTGTCGCAGGTCACGCTCGGTAAGCCGGGCGGCGTCATTGATGAGATCGTAGTCCAGGGTGGTGTAGTCCCACCAGTCCGGGGCGATGTGGCTGATTTTGCGCGGCATGGTTCGTAGTCGGTTAGAAAGTTGACTCTCAGGGAGAACACCCGGTTTGCCAAGAACTCATCGTGAAAAGGCATGAAAACTAAGGGCGCCCCCTGCTGACCGACCTCTCGATGCATTAGGCAGGCCCCGAGGCATGCGCGTCCCCCTGACCATCGCTTGACCACATCCTGACCTCCATTTATCGACAGTCTTTCACCCTTCCAAATCCGCATCCCATGTCACTCCCCGCAGTTCTCCTCTTCGCTGGTCAAGGCGCTCAAAAAGTCGGCATGGGTCAGGATCTCGCCGCAGCCTTCCCCGAAGTCCGCGGCCTGCTCGACCAGGCGGATGCCGCGCTCGGCTTTTCGCTGACCCGAGTGATGTTTGAAGGCCCGATGGAGGATCTGACGAAGACCAGCCGCTGCCAGCCCGCGCTCTATGCGCATGGTCTTGCCATCCTCGAAGTGCTCAAGGCCAAGATTCCGCAGCTCGAGATCGCCGCCACGGCCGGTCTCTCTCTCGGCGAATTCACCGCACATGCCGCCGCGGGCACGTTTGAATTCGCCACCGGCCTGAAGCTCGTCTTCCAACGTGGCAGCTTCATGGAAGAAGCCTGCGATAGCACAAAGGGAGCGATGGTCGCCATGCTCGGTGGTGAGGAGTCCGCCATTCGCGAGCTCGCCGCTGAATGCGAGGTGGATGTGGCGAACCTGAACGCTCCCGGCCAGATCGTGCTCAGCGGCAGTGCCGCAGGCATCGAGGCTGCCGCTGCCAAGGCAAAGGACAAAGGCATCAAGCGTGCCATCCCCCTGCCCGTGGCTGGTGCCTATCACAGCCGCCTGATGCAAACGGCCCAGGACAAACTAGCCGCCGTGCTGGCCGAAACCGCCCTCGCCACGCCTCGCTGCACCGTCGTGAGTAATTTTGCCGCCAAAGCCGTCTCCACCGCCGAAGACATCCGCGAGACATTGACGAAACAGGTCACCGGCAGCGTCCGCTGGGTCGAATGCATGCAAAGCCTCATCGCCGCCGGTCACACGCGTTTCATCGAGCTCGGCCCCGATGGCACGTTGGCGGGCCTCATGGGCAAAATCGACAAATCGGTGCAGGTGATTACCATCAAGGATGTGCCGAGCCTTGAGGCCGCGATTGCCACGCTGAGCGCCTGAAGCGACTGAACTTGGCTGTGTTTGAAAAACTTCCAAAGACTCCGAAGACGCGCCAGCAGAGCCATCTTGCTCCGCAAGATGAGCGAAAGGCTTTCGCCAACATGAAGGATACTCGGAGACCGTTAACCGAAGTGTCTGCCAAGCGGGTTGCTCATCTCGCGGAGCGAGATGACCACTTTGCTTCGCCTGATCGTCGCTGACAGGCTTTCAAACAAGACCTAGCTTCCGCAGGCTTTTGCAATTCAAAGGCCTTCAGCCGGGTCAGATCACCACACCCGCTCAAGCACCTTATCAAAGAAGCCGCGAGTGGCCCCGGGGCGGAAACGCTTCTTCGCACCTTCTCCCGAGAGGCTCGCCATGGGGCCTTTTTGATCCACCACACGGATAGAATCCACCTCGATGCGGGCTACCGGGCAGTCATTGCTATCCACCGGCATTTTCGAGATATGCTGGAGCACATCAAGGCCGCTCACCACCTGCCCGAAGACGGTGTACTTGCCTTCGAGAGCACTGTAATTGCCGAGAGAGATGTAAAACTGCGAGCCGTTCGATTTGCGGGTGGGGTTCACGTTGTCACTGCGGCGGGCCATGGCCACGGAACCGACCCGATGCGGGCGGCGGATCTCAGCCGTGATGCTGCGGTCCTCTCCGCCGGTGCCCCACTGATCCCGCTTGTCTTCATCAGCCGTCAAAGGATCGCCCGTCTGAACGAGGAAATTCTCGATAGCACGGTGGAAGGCCAGACCATCGAAAAATTTGCTTTCACAGAGGTCGATGAAATTCGCCACGGTCTGGGGCGCGGCATCGGGATAAAGGGCGATGACCACCACCTCCTTCGTGGCGCCGAAGGAGATATCCATGATGGCCAGTTGGTGAACGGAATCCGGTGACCACTGGGCGGGATCATCCGCACGCGGCGTAAGCACTGGCGGTGGCGTGAAATTGCTACTCTGGCGTCCACCACGCGTGGTGATGCGGGCACCCGGAGCTATTCCGCCGCTGGGGATCTGAGTGACGCCATTGATCGTGCTCATCGGTAGGCCAGCACCAGCGGAGCTGCCAGCATTCCCGGGCTTCTCCGCTGCCTGAAAGACGGATTTTTGAGCCTGCTCAGCGAGCTTATCGAGTTCCGCCTGAGAAAGCGTGGGGGCCGTGGTAGGCAGCACCGTCGGTGGAGCCTGCTGAGACTGGATGCTCGGGGACACCGGCAGCGTCTGCGCCAAGGCAGGAGCAGCGAGAGCGGCCAGGCAGGCCAAGAGGCGGATCGGGAGCGGGATCTTCACAGGCATTTAGAAAAAGCGTTCACATTTAAGCAGCTTCCGCGCCTTCTCAGCGAAGGTTCGCAGGCACGCTCACGGAGGGCTGGGCAGGAACGGCAGCAGCCGGGGCCTGGGCAGGGGCGGCGGCAGCTGGGGGCTGGACCGCCGGTGCGGCAGATTCTGGATTGCCATAGCCGGCCGCCGCAGCCGCCGAAGAATTGGATTGGAAGAACTGCTTCGGACCACCGCGGGCCTTACGTTTTGGCAGGCCCCATTGCACATCCATCTCGTCAGCCTGGGCTACCGAGGGGTACTTCAGATCGGCATTGTGGCCGCAGGAGATTAAAGCACAGGAGGCGATCAGGACGAGGGTGAGGCGGACAGGTGTCATGGTTAGAAAAAGGTGGGAATCTTCTGGCTGGCGAGGCGGCGATAGTAGGCTGCCGGATTTCCGCTGGCAACTGCGAATCCTCCCCCTCTTGACTCGCCGCACGACACCTGCCATCTCAAGACAGTCCATTTCATAAATCAAAAGTCATAATTCATAAATTCCCCATGGCCGCCCCCGCCCACAACTACACCGAAGACAGCATCAAGTCCCTCGACTGGCGTGAGCACATCCGCCTCCGCCCCGGCATGTACATTGGGAAACTCGGCGACGGCTCCCTCCCCGAGGACGGCATCTACGTTTTGCTCAAAGAAGTCGTCGATAACTGCATCGACGAGCACGTCATGGGCTTCGGCAATACGATTGAGATCGAGATCGACGATGCGCAAACCGTCACCGTGCGTGATTACGGCCGCGGCGTGCCGCTGGGCAAGCTCATGGAATGCGCCGCGCAGATCAACACAGGCGCGAAATATGATTCCGAGGCCTTCAAACGCTCCGTGGGCCTCAACGGCGTCGGCATCAAGGCGGTGAACGCCCTTTCCGAGTTCTTCGAGATCCAGGCCATCCGCGAAAACCAGACCCGCAGCATCGAATTCAGCCAGGGCCTCGTGCAATACGACATGGGCAAGCCCAAGCCCTGCACCGAGCCAAACGGCACCCGCATCGCCTTCCGCGCCGATACCGGGACCTTCGCGGATGACACCCATTACCGCGTCGATTTCGTCCGCGAGATGTTGCGCTTCTACGCCTGGCTGAATCCCGGCCTCACGCTCATTTTGCGCACGCATGCCGGCGAGGAGAAATTCAAATCCAAGGACGGTCTGATGGACCTCATCCGCACGAAACTCACCGAGCAGCCGCAATATCCCATCATCCACATCGCCGGGAAGGACGTGGAGATCGCCTTCACACACGGCACCGGCTACGGCGAGGAGTATTACAGCTTCGTCAACGGCCAGAACACCACCCAGGGCGGCACCCACATCGCGGCCTTCCGCGAGGCCATCGTGCAGGAGTGTCGCGAGTTCTTCAAAAAGCAGTTCGAGCCCGCCGACGTGCGAGGCAGCATCGTCGCCGCCATCAGCGTGAAAGTGCAGGAGCCCGTCTTTGAATCCCAAACGAAGACCAAACTTGGCTCCACGCACATGGAGCCAAATGGCCGCAATCTGCGCACCCACATCCTCAACACCGTCGTCACCCAGCTCGACAACTTCCTCCACAAGCACGCCGATGTGGCCAAGGCGCTTCAGGAGAAGATCAACGCCAACGAAAAGGAACGCAAAGAGATCAGTGGCATCCAAAAGGCCGCTCGCGAAAACGCCCGTAAGGCGAAGGTCTGTAACAAGAAGCTTCGCGACTGCCGCGTCCACTTCGATACCAAGGACAAGCGCCGCGACGAGAGCACTCTCTTCATCACCGAGGGTGATAGCGCCTCCGGCAGCATCACCAAAAGCCGCGATGTCGAAACGCAGGGCGTTTTCAGCCTTCGCGGCAAGCCGCTCAACTGCTACGGCCTCACGCGAAAGATCGTCTATGAAAACGAGGAGTTTTACCTCCTCGCCAACGCCCTTCAGATTGAGGAAGACCTCGAAGAGCTGCGCTACAACCGCATCGTGCTGGCCACCGATGCCGATGTGGACGGCATGCACATCCGCCTGCTGATGATCACCTTCTTCCTCCAGTTCTTCCCCGAGCTGGTGCGCAAAGGTCACCTCTACATTTTGCAGACGCCACTCTTCCGCGTCCGCAACAAGAAGGACACCTTCTACTGCTACAGCGACGAAGAACGCCAACGCGCCATCCACATCTGCGGCAAGAACTCCGAGATCACCCGCTTCAAAGGCCTCGGCGAAATCAGCCCCGATGAGTTCAAGCACTTCATCGGCCCGCACATGCGCCTCGAGCCCGTCACCATCCGCGATCAGGCCCTCGACGAGCAAGGCCAGCCCATCCCCAGCGAGCACAAAACCGTCAAAGAGATGCTCACCTTCTACATGGGCAAAAACACCCCCGAACGCCAAGGCTACATCGTCGAAAACCTCCGCGTCGAGAAGGAGCTCGAGTTCAATGAGAAGGGCGAACTCAAGACCGAAGACGACTTCAAGCTCGCCGCGTGAGGCTAACCACCCGCCGCTCCATGTAGCGGCGGGCGTCAGCACGCCGAAATCGTGGAAGCCTCACGTCCTCCGCTACGATCTCAGGCACTCCACAAACACGCCGCCTAACAATGATTGACGTTCTAGGCGCATGACGACAAACTCTCGCGTCATGAGCACTTTGATCGACATCGAAAAAGCCATCGAAAAGCTGCCCCAGGAGGATTTTCATCAGCTTCGCCGTTGGATAGCCAACCGGGATGATTCGCATTGGGATGACGAAATCAGCCGGGATGCCGCCGCAGGTCGATTTGACGATCTCCGCCGCCGCATCACCCAGGATCACACAAACGGCCTGTGCACCGAGCTGTGAAACACAAAGCACATCCTGACTTCTGGCAGTGCTACAACCAATTGAACGCCTCCATCCAGCGGCTGGCGGATAAGAACTTCGAGCTTCTCAAGGTCAACCCTCGCCATCCATCCCTCCAATTGAAGAAAGTCGGCTCGGACCTCTATTCGGCGAGAGTGGGCCTCGATCACCGGGCACTAGCCTTTGATCTGGGTGAAGAGTGGGTCTGGTTTTGGATTGGCCCCCATGATGCCTATGAGAAGCTCATTCGTAGTTAGCCCCAAGCTCACCTCCATTTCCCAAACACCGCGCTGGAAACACCTGCTCCCCCGCTGTTTCATGGCGCATGACTGATTTCACCGAACTGATGCAGCGTGCCCGCGAGGCGGCGGCGAAGGCCTATGCGCCTTATTCGAAGTTCCAGGTCGGCTGTGCGCTGGTCACGCAGACTGGCGGCATCTTCACCGGCTGCAATGTCGAGAACGCCAGTTACGGCCTCACCATCTGCGCGGAACGAAACGCCATTTTTCACGCGGTCGCCTCCGAAGGACCGCAGATGCGACTCGCCTCACTCGCGGTCATCGCGCTCGGGCATGAGTTCCCGCCTTGTGGTGCTTGCCGACAGGTCATCGCGGAGTTTGCCTCGCCAGACCTGCCGGTGTGCTTTCTTCAAAACGGCCGCCTCGTCACTCAAACCCTAGCCGAACTGCTTCCCTCCACTTTCCAACTATGAAACTCCCCTCCTGTGTCCAACTCCTCGAAGCGAAGCCCGGCTACCCCGTGCTTCATATCCAGCATCCGAATGCCACCGGTAGCGTGGCGCTGCATGGAGCGC
>JBEIGR010000273.1:0-7152 GCA_040381795.1 Verrucomicrobiaceae bacterium
AGCAGCGGGCTGGCGGCGGGTCGTGGCTGGTCAGCGGCGGATGCGAGCGGGGTCCATCAACCCGGCAGCCAGAGCGGCCTTTGCGCCTGCGGCAAACCCCTGGGCCATGAGAAGACTGGAGCGCCGCCCTCCCCTGAGGCCTCCAAGCGCATCGAAGCTCTCAAAAAGCGCACGATGTCGGCCGCCCCTTCCGTCCCTGCCACCAACCTCCCCGGCATCGGTCCGAATGCCAAGCCTCTGCCTCCTGGCCTCGTGCCCAATCCCAACGCCAAACTGCCCGCCAGTGCCCAAAAGCTTCTCGACAGCCAAAAAGCCGTGGAGCCACAGCCGGCAGGAAAATGATTCTGGGTCCGTTCTCATTCAACTGACGGGAACACATCGTGGAGGCTGCCAACTCGCTGAATCCAGACACACTGATTCACAACTGGCCTGACTTTCCGGTTGCTGCCCCGGCTGCCAGCGCCTTAATCCGCCCTCCCTCCTCACCAGCCCCCGTATTCCCATGCTTGAGTTCTTTCGCCGCAACCGCGGAGCCTTCCTGATCATCCTCACGATCATCATCATCATCACCTTCTCCGTCTCGGGAGCTTGGCGCTATGACAAGAACGCCCAGGTGGCGCAGGCCCTGCCCACGGATCATGCCATGACCGTCTTTGGTAAGGACTACACGAACGCCGAAGCGGGTCAGGTGAGCCGCTCGCTGCAATTCGCGATGCAGCACCTCAGCATGTTCGATCTTTACATTGGCCTCAGCAGCCTCGGCAAACAGGACGGCTCAAACAGCGGCGGCGGCATCGTCGGCACCGCCCTCGTGCTCCAGCAGTTGCTCGAAGACACTGGCATCCGCGCCAGCGACGCCGAAGCCGTCGAGGCTCTCAAAAAACTGCCGAACATGCAGACCAACGGGGTCTTTGATCCATCCCGCGGTCAGCAGGTCGAGGAAACCGCCGGCATGTATGGCCTCAGCACCGCCGATCTGCTCGACATCATGCGCCTCAAAATCGGCCTCGAGAAGCTCAAGGAACTCGTCACGAAGAACTACGCCGTTTCCAGCCTCGCCGCCGAGAAGCAGTATGCCAGCAGCCAGCAGACGATGAAGGTCTCCACCATCGCCTTTGATACCGAAACCTTCAAAAAAGACCTCAAAGTCACCGACGAAGAAATCCAGAAGGCCTACGACGAGGGCAAGGAAACCTACAAAACCGTCGAAAAGCGTGCGGTGAAGTATGTCTTCTTCGAAAACCCCAAAGACCTCGACAAAGTGGCCGAAGTGGAAAAACGCGTGGCCTTGCAAAAAGCCGTCTCTGACCGCCTGAACGCCTTCACCGAGAAAAGCCTCGCCGCAGGTCGTGACGCCAACCTCGAAAAGCTGGCGACCGAACTCAAAGAGAAGGTCGAAACCATCGCCGCCTTCGAGCAGGCCTCACCGCCGGAAGCCCTCAAAACCGAAGCCGCCCTCGTCGAGGCCATTTTCACCCAGCCGAAAACCCAGCCCGTCTCTGACGCGGTCAAAACCGACAAAGGCTGGTATGTTTTCACCGTCTCCGCCATCGAGGAGCCGAAGCAGCAGGAACTCGCCGCCGTGAAGGACAAGGTGAAGGATGGCCTCATCGACAAAAAAGCCGCCGAAGCCCGCTCGAAGGCCGTGAACGAGGTGCGTGACTTCCTCGCCGCTGGTTTGAAGGACAAAAAGAAGATCGAAGACCTCGTGAAGGAAAAGAAGCTCACTCTCTCCCCAGTGACCGATCTCGATGCCGCCACGCCCGCTCCGAATGTCCCCAACAGCACGCAAATTGCCGCCGAAGCCGCCAAGACCGGCGTGGGCCAGATCTCCCAGGCCGTGGATACCGACAAGGGCACCGTGCTCGTCTATGTGAACGCCAAGGAACTGCGCAAGAGCGACAACGCCGCCAGCCTCCGCAAGCAGCAGGCCGACAGCCTGGCCAGCAAAGAGGGTGAAGGCATCTTCGAAGCTTGGTTTGCCAAAAAGGTCGAAGAGGCCCACATCGAGACTCCGGTGCGCACCGAAACTGCCGCGTGATCGAGACACCACCCAGCCCCGAGGTGGAGGAAATCTTCGACGAGGCCAATGGTCACGTCGCCCTCGGTGAACTTGCCGAATCCATTCCGCTCTTTCGCAAGTGTGTGGAGCTTCAGCCCGGTTTCTTTGATGGCTGGCATGCCCTCGGCATGGCCCTTTTCAAAAACGATCAAGTCACCGAAGCCATCGGTGCCGCTCTCATGGCCACCACGCTTCGTCCGAACGATCTTCTCGCCTGGACCGCCCTCTCTCAGATGTATGTGCGTAACAAGCAGATCGCCGAAGCCGAGGACGCCAAATCGAATGCTCGTATCCTCTCGCTCGGCGGGAAGGTGGTGAAGTGAAGGGTGTGGTTGACGTTTTCCAGGCTTCCCGGTAAACTCCTCCATGAACTTCCCGGCACCCCAGACCCTTTTTGAGACCGACAGGGCGGGCGAAATCATTTACCCCGTTGATAACGGCGAACCCTTGAGCAACGACACCGAGCATCTCAAATGGATCACCTTCCTCAAGAATGGTCTTGAGGAATGGTTCGGTGACCGCACCGACGTTTTTGTAGCCGCTGACCTTCTCTGGTATCCCGTGGAAGGCCGCCCGGACATTTCCAAAGCACCCGATGTGATGGTCGTGCTCGATCATCCGGCCGGCGAACGCATGAGCTATCAGCAGTGGAAGGAGAACAACCGCTGTCCGAACGTCGTTTTTGAGTTCATCTCGAAAAGCAACACCGCAGACGAGATGATGGACAAGCTCGATTTCTACTCGGATATGGGCTGCGAGGAGTTTTTCATCTACGACTATCGTCGCGGGAAGTTTAACGCCTTCCGCCGCAATGGGGGGAACTGCCTGCAAAAGAAAGTGGCGGAAGCAGATGGTTCCTGGCTAAGCAAGACGCTGGGCATGACCTTTGGCCTCGATGAGAAGGGCCGTCTATGGGTGCGCAGACCGGATGGCAAGCTGATGGAAACCCAGCGCCAACTGGCCCACCGTGCAGAGCAGGAATCCAAGCGTGCTGAGGTGGAAACGAAGCGTGCTGAGGCGGAGTCTCAGCGGGCCGAGCGGCTCGCGGCGAAGCTCCGTGAGCTTGGATTTGATCCAGACGCCGTTTGATATATGCCCGGCATGCGCCGCCTCATTCCTCCATCCGCCCGAGGTAGGTCACGGCGTTGGTTTCGCTATTGCGGCGGGTCACGACGATGATTTCGGCACGCTTATCTCCCACCCAGCCCACGCTGGTGATGCGGCGGAGCGTCGTATCGTCATCGTTCAAGATGGCGCGGAGGGCGTTGAGCTTGTCGCCAGTGAGTCCGAGGAGTTGATAGGCCTCCTCGTCGCGGATGCGGCGGTCATCTTCAGTGCCGGGAATGCCATCGCCCCCGTCACGCTCGCGGATGAAGCGGGTCACGTCATTTTCCGAGGTGCCAGTGATGGCGAGCAGCACGTCCTTGAAGACCGTGCGCAGGTCGATCTGGCCCTCGCCATAGACGCTGAAGTATTCACGCCAGTCCGGCTTATTGCGATCCACGGCATCCATGCCGCGCACGAGGAGCATTTCGTCCACGCGGAGGAAGCCCTGGTTTCGCGGCGAATCAAAGATGCCGAGGTTTTGGTAGTACTCCTCCTCCGCTCCGTTGGCGCGGGCGTTGTTGTCGTTGTCGATCCAGTCTGCCAGCGAATCGGCGGCAATGCCGGCCTCCTCGGCGTTGAGCTGCCAGTGAACGAGAAGGTTGTAGATCGCCTCCCGGAGGCGTTCGTCCGTGGCGTAGTTGATGGGGATGCGAGCGCCTTCGTAGTTGATGACGACATCGAAGCCGCTGTTCTCGCTGATCTTCTGCTTCAAAACAAGATCGCCACGGCGTGTGCTCGGATGCAAGCCCACCGCCAAGCCGCTTTCGGCGAGGTGCAGGGCTTTGAATTGATACGCCGCCTGCACGCTTTCCGCCGCGCTGGCGCGGATGTATTCCACCACGCCCAAAACGGTGACGGACATCAGCAGAATGGCCCAGATCATGAGCATGAGAGCGGAGCCGGAGCGGGGAAAAGATGAAAGATGAAGGCTAAAAGATGAAAATGGGATGGCGCAGACATCCGCGTGCCGGGTAGCATGCGAGTCGTTCCCAATTTTCAGTCTCCAATTTACAGTTTTCATTTTTCAGTGCGTTCGAGTTGTCAATTTCCGCCGCCTTGAGGAGGTCCGCCACCTCCACCCGGAGGTCCACCGCCGCCTTGAGGGCCACCACCGCGACCTCCATCCCCACCGTCGCCTCGACCACCACCGCCTCCATTACCACGACCACCACCGCCGCCGCCTGCTGCAGTGGGTGTGTTTGTTGAATTCGAGGCGCTTGTTGAACCCGTCGTACTTCGCGGTGCTTGGCCTGCGGTGATGGTGATCACCGGCACGCCAAAGACCATGCGGATGGGCAGGGTGCGGTTTTTGAGGGTGAGACTGCCCTCGATGAGATCGGGCCACTCGGTCTTGCTCCATTCCTCATACCACGTTTTGTCCTTCTCGACGTAGAAGCGCCATTTGAAGGCGATCACATCCGGCAGCAGCGGCATCCAGTAGCGGCCCTCTTCGTCGGGCGCATAAATGCCCGTGGTCTCCTGGCGGATGCCGTTTTGCGGATCGTTCTCCGGGATTAAATCCTCGCGGGAGAGGCTGAGGTAATGAATGGGCATTCCTGCCTCGTCGGCGATTTCGTCCGGGTGCGGGCGCAGGCGCAGGATGGTGTCTTTGAAGGTGATGGGATGCGCTCCGGCCGGAAAACAATCCGGCGAGCCCGCGATGGTCAGCTCCTGGATCACCGGCTCGGCCGTTTGGGCGAGTTTGAGCGACAGCGTGGCCGTGGCCGGCAGCGAGGCAAAGGCGCGACGGCTCAGCTCGATGAAGCGATTCACCGAATCACTCTCCCGCTGCGTCCGCTCGATCTCTGCGGCGGATTGCACCGAACCACGAATGATCGCAAACAGCGTCACCGTGATCATCGACAGCAGCGTGATGCCGATGACGACCTCGATGAGGGTGAAGGCGGAGCGCGAAGGGCGAAGGGCGAAGAGCGAAGGGCGAAGAGTGGGGAGAATGGGGGTGCTTGTTGGCGCTGAGGCTCGGACCTCTGACCTCTGACCTCTGACTTCTGACTCTTCGCCCTTTGCTCTACGCTCTTCGCCTCCGCTGACCTCGTGCTGCTTGCGAAGCGCGAGAGTCGAGGACGAGTTCGAGTAGGAGGACGAGGACGGAGGCAGGGACTCTACGCCCTTCGCTCTTCGCCCTTCGCTTCGGCTATTGCTGGGCGGGTTTGTGGACATAGACGCTGAGGGTGGCCTCCTCGGGGATGCCGTTGAACTCGGAGGTGGCTTTGATGGTGACGTTGTAGAGATCTGGCAGCGTGCTGCCGTTCGTGGTGCGCAGGCTCACGGGCTCGGTGGTGCTCGTGTAGGTGATGCCGTAGGTCGTATCCATGGAGGAGGTGCTCATGTCCGTGAGCGGCTTCCGCCGGATCTCCTCAAAGAAGTTCCGCATGCCGATGCGGACGATTTGATCCCGCTTGAGTAGGTTGGCGGTATCGAGCGATTGATTGAGTGCTTTCGCCAGTCCGAGCACCGCGATGGAGAAGATGGTGATCGCGAGCACCAGCTCGAAGAGGATGTAGCCTTGCCGGTGGGGCGTGTAGGGCATAGGGCGAAGAGCGAAGGGGGCCGCGGCAGATCGTTGACTGCGCCCCTCACCCCGGCCCTCTCCCCGCCATGGAACCAGCCCATTTCTCCCATCTTTTCGCGGGGAGAGGGGGGCTGCTTTCCGGTTCCTCTCCCCGCCGAGTGTGTTCGTTGACGGTTTGTCGTGAACGCGGGGAGAGGTTAGGTGAGGGGAATCCCCAAGGCAGCCTTGTGGATGGCCCTTTGCTCTTTGCCCTTCGCTCTTCGCGTTCGTTTTCATCGCAGATCGACGGATTCTTTGACGATGTCGGCCGTGAGGGCGGCGAATTCGACATCGAAGGTGGAGCTGTCTCGCTCGACGTGGACCTTTAGTGGCTGGCAGACGCCGCTGGGCTGAAAGACCCACAGCTTCACCAGATTGCCCTCCAAATAGGTGGTGTCGGTGTCGAACCAAAATTGCATCGCCAGCTTCATGTCTGGCGGAGCCTCGTAGTTCTGCGTCCAGTGCTCGTCATACTTCGGCGGAGGCGGCGCAAGGGTGAGCTGGGTGGTCTTCGTGACTCCGCCGCCGCTTTCGAGGTCGTTCTTCTCGATCTCCGGCTGCTCAGCGGGCGGATTTTTGCTCGTTTCGATGAGTTCGATCAGCTCCGCCCGAGTGAGATAGGGATTCGAGTAACGTGAGGCCGTGAAGCCGGTGGCATGCAATGCCACCTGATAAGGCCTTTTCTCCGTCATCGCCCGCATGCGTGCCTCGCGAGCCAATTTCACCAGGGCAGCTACGGGTTCGCGGGCGATTCGCTCGTCGTTAAAGCCCTTCAACATCGGGATCGTGGCTGCTGCGAGCACCGCGACGATGGTGAGGGCGATGATGATCTCGACCAAGGTGAATCCTGATTCAAATCCACTCCTTCCGGCCTTGGGGCGAAGACCGGATTTGGGGCTGAATCTGGAATCAGGATTCATAAATCAGGAATTACTTGGTCGGCGTTCCACGCTTCCAGTTACCGAGATCGTCATCCGTGCCGTCCTTGCCATCGGGGCCCATGGACCACACATCGTAGTCGTCCTTCGATTTCTGGGCGGGGATGCGGTACTTGTATTCCTGGCCCCACGGGTCCTTCGGCATGTCTTTCATGAAGGCGCGGTAGTTTTCGGGGATGGGTTCGATGGTGGGTTTTTCGACGAGGGCCTTGATGCCTTGCTCGGTGGTGGGCTTGCGCAGGGCACGGGACTCGTAGCTTTGCAGGGCAAGGCCGATGGCTTGAAGATCGCTGTCCACGCGGGTGTCCTTGGCGGAGTCGATCTGGCCTTTGAGGAGGTAAATCGAGCCGGAGGCGAGGATGGCGATGATCGTCAGCGTGATGACGATCTCGATCAGCGTGAAGGCAGGGGATTTATGATTTATGATTTTTGATTTATGATTTCGCATGTTCATGGCGGGTGGAGGGTGGTGG
>JBEIGR010000274.1:0-7150 GCA_040381795.1 Verrucomicrobiaceae bacterium
GTCGAGATGATGGACCACTTCAGCCAGCGCTCCGTCTCCCAAACGAAGGCCAGCACGCCACGCTGTGGCTTGGCTACACTGATCATGCCGATCGTTTTTCCCTCTACCCGGATCGGAGCCCCGACGAACATCACGATGGACAGCGGGTCATACGAATTCGTCCGGCTGCTACGGGCCCCGTATTCGCCGTTCAAAGTGAGCACCACATCACGGCGATTGGAGACCGTGCCAGGCTCCTCCACGCCAGCGGAATCAAACAGCACGCGGCGCTCCGCATCCGTCACATAGACGTGCATATCCACCTGCGTCTTGGTGCGGTTGTAGATCTGCGCATTCAGCTCCCGTGCCTGCGCAAAACGGATCGCCGTCTCCACCATGGTGGGATCGAGCACGCCATTCTTCGCCTGGGAGGCGAGGATCTCCGCGAGAATGTTTGCCACATCCACCATCGGCTCCTCCGTGGCCTCCATGTATTGACGCTCCACCCGCTGGATGAGCTGCGAAAAGAGCACGAACAGCCCCACACTGGCGACCAGTGCAAAACCAAGCAAAAAACGGGCAGTGAGGCTCATGGTGGAATGATCTTTTACCAGCAGCCCGATTTCAAATCCAGCACCGCACGCCCCAGACAAGCCGGCACATCCGAGGCGCAGATGCCTTCACGTCCCGCGATCTCTGCCGCACCACCGCAAACCCATGCGCAACGCCCCGCCGAATTATGCAGCGGCATGCGGGGGGCCGCCAGAGCCGCACACACGCCCGTGAGCACATCGCCCATGCCACCTCCAGCCATGCCGGGATGACCGGTGGAATTGAAGAGCGTCACCTCACCAGCCGTGGCGATCACCGTGCGTGCTCCTTTGAGTAGCAGCGTGCGCTTCGGCGCAGTCTTCACCAGCATCTCCGTCACCATGCGGCGAGACATGCCATGCCAGCCGGGATAGTTCGCCAGCAGACGATCCAGCTCGCCGGGATGCGGCGTGAGCAGTCGCGGCAGGCCATTCATCTCATCCATCGTCTCTGGATTCTGTGAGAGCATCGTCAGCGCATCCGCATCCACCACCGTCGGCATTTTTGCCTGCCGCAGCACCTCCAGCACCTCGTCGTCGCTATCAAAACCAAGTCCGGGGCCAATCGCCAGCGCATCCGCCTTCATCTCCAAAGCCTCGCGATAGTCATCCACACACTTCACCATCACCTCCGGCGGCACACGAGCCGCGAGCAAATCATAGAAGGCCTTCTTTACCAGCAGCGTCGTCAAACCCGCCCCGGCCCGCAAAGCCCCGCGACAGGCCAGCTCCGCCGCACCGAGGAAACCGCGAGATCCCGCCAGGATCACCACGCGGCCAGCATTCCCTTTGTGCATGTCATTCGGCCGATGGGGCAGCCAGTGACGAATGCCGCGCGGTGTCATCACCATCGCCGAAGCGTCACCTTGAATCCCTTCCAGCTCCCGCAGCGGCACAAGGGCCAAGCGGCCCACATTCCGCTCCGCACCGTCTTCCACGAGCAGGTCTTTGATGTGCGCCACACAGGCCGTCACATCCGCCTCCACCGCATGCTTTGACCCCAAACCACTCGGCAGGTCCATCGCAATGATGCGAGCGTGGTGCTGCTCACGAAGCACTTTCATCTCCTCCGCCAAAGCCGCCAACTCCGGCTTCATCTCCCCGCTGAAACCAATGCCCAGCAGTCCATCGAGCAAAACCAGCAGCCCACGCGGAAAGTCACGCGTGCGTGCGTCCTCGATCACCTCCACCCAATCGCCCCAATGCCCACGCGGCAGTTCCTTCATCTCCGCCGCAGGCACGCAAAGCCTTCCAAAAACCTTCCAGCCATCCTTTCGTAGTTCCCGAGCCGCCACCAGTGCATCACCAGCGTTATTTCCTTTGCCCAGATACAGCACCAGCGATCCCGCCACCGGCTCAAACTGCCTCACCACCTCCGCGATCCCCTTCCCCGCCTCCTCCATCAGCGCCGCCGCCGAAACACCCCGCGCTATCGCGGCTTCCTCAAACTCTTGCATCTGCTGGGTCGTCACGATCATAGTGAGTTATCCTTACTCTAGAGTGACCCCACTGAGCAAAGCAAAGAGCGGCTCGTTGATGTAGAAGTTCGTCTTGCCCATCCGTTGTTTCCTCACCAAACCTGCTACCGTGAGCAGTTCCAAGTATTTGCCTGCGGTCGGCCGGGAGACGCCTAGTTCATGCTCGACGAACTCGATCTTCGTATAGGGGTAGCGAAAGAGATTGTTCAGCAAATCCTGGCTGTAGAGCTTGGGCAGTCGTTCGCGCAGGTCGTGCTTTGTTTTCAGCATCAGATCACGAAAAGCTTTCACCAAGGTGATCGCGCTGCGCGAGGTCACCGCCACGCCACGCAGCATGTAGAGACACCATTCCGCCCAGCGATCCTCATCACGCACCGTTTGCAGCAGCCGGTAATAATCCGGCTTCGTGGTCGTGATGTAACGGCTCAGATAGAGCACCGGCAAATCCAGCAGGCCATCGCGTTGCAGCATCAGCAGATTTAGGATGCGGCCTGTGCGCCCGTTCCCGTCATAAAAAGGGTGGATGCTTTCGAACTGATGATGCGTGATCGCCATGCGCAGAAGCGGGTCCAAGCCATCCGCTGCGTGAACGAAATCGATCAGGTTCCCCATCAGCGCCTCCACTTCGGCGGCGTCTTGGGGCGGTTCATAGATCACCGCCCCGGTCGCATCATTTTTCAAAACCGTACCCGGCAGCTTGCGCAAGCCAGCGCGGTTTTGCTCCAGCTCCGCTTGCACGGCCAGCAACGTCTCCAGCCGGATCAGACCAGAATCACGCACCGCCTCGTAGCCCGTGCGCAGGGCTGACACATAGTGCCGCACTTCTTTGGCCGCCGGTGTGCCCCCCGAATCCTCCTGAGAGGCATACAGCTCATCGTGTGTCGTGATGATATTCTCGATCTCCGAGCTGTCCTTCGCCTCCTGGATGCCCAGCGTATCCAGAAGGATGGCCTGATTCGGCAGCGACTCACACAGCCCCTTCAGCTCAGCCAAGTGCCTGTGCGCCACCGTCAATGCCGCCCAGACCTCGCGTGTTTCCAGCGTGAGAAGGTTGGGTAGAGGCAATGGCGACAACTTGGACATGTAAAGAAAAGTGGCATTTCCTTATCACGTTCGTCAGATCGTGTAAAGGAAACTGACTTTTCTTTACATGAGGAGGCGGTAATGTCGATGCCATCAACCTATTCTAACGAGGTTATCCTGCGGGTTTGGAGGCGCGGGAAGTCGGATAGCTTGGCGAAGGAGATCGAGAAGTGGAGCGCTGAGCAGCTCAACATTCCGCTTCTTTGAAGACCTTCAGCGCCTCGGCGAGTTCGGCGGATGAATGGCTGTCTTTGACCTTCGCGATGGCCTCCTGGACGAGTTCGTCACAGCGTTCGTTGAGGTCATTGCCCGCGTGGCCTTTGACCCAGTGCCAGCGGACGGTGTGGCGGGCGTTGGCGGCATCGAGCTGCTGCCAGAGATCGGCGTTTTTGACGGGCTTCTTGGCGGCGGTGCGCCAGCCGTTGCGCTTCCAGCCGGCGAGCCACTGCGTGATGCCGTTGCGGACGTATTCGGAGTCCGTGTGAAAGTCGATGTCGCAGGTTTCTTTGAGGAGATTGAGCGATTCGATGGCCGCCATGAGTTCCATGCGATTGTTCGTCGTGGCGGCGATGCCGCCGGTGATTTCACGCACATGCTTTCCATACTGCAAAACGGCCGCCCAAGCTCCGGGGCCTGGATTTCCATGGCATCCGCCGTCGCTGAAAATGACGACCTTCTTCATGCGGTCGCCTCCGCCCAGGATTTCACGCGACGATCGAGCCAGAAAGGCACGAGAGGCAGCAACGAAGCCACAAAGAGCATCGCCGCACGTCCGAGCGGCCAGGCGGCTTTTTGCATGGCAAGCAGCAGTGTGAGGCAGAAAGCCAAAAACAGGGCCCCGTGGATGGAGCCGATGATTTTGACGGCCATGGGCATCTGCCAGAGATATTTCAGCGGCATCGCAATGCCGAGCAAAACGAGGTAAGACACCGCCTCGGCGAGGGCGGTCCAGCGAAAGGCGTTCACAGCTTGTTGGCGCGTCATGTGACGGTGGGTAAACACCAAGCCATGCGAAGCTTCAAGAGAGGAATGGCCGCAAAAGAACGCAAAGATCGCAAAAGCGGCTTTGGGATGGTTTTTGCGCTCTTTGCGATCCTTTGCGGCGATCCCCATTATCGGCTGATCAGAGGGGCGATTTGCAGGCAGCGCCATGGCTCGCCTTTCACCCAGCCGCCGTCGTGGCGGAGGATGCAGCGGAGGGTGGTGGGTGGCTGGCCTCCGAGGTAGGTATCGGCTTTGATGAGGCGGATGGAAAGGGTGCCATCGGAGTGCAGGGTGATGGTTTGGGGCTTGTCGCTATCGAACCAGCCGTCCTCGGTGAAGACGATGAGCTTCTCCGCGTCGCGTTGGCTTTGTCGCAAGGCGGCGCGAGCATCGGCGGGGCGGAGCGTGAGGGTGATGACGCGGTCTTTTTCGGAGGCTTCGGCTTTCCAGGCATCGCTGGTGCGTTCAGCGAGCGCACGCTCGACTTCGAGAAGACGGTGCCATTTCTCATTCAGCGTCGAGGCATCTGCGATGGGCAGCGTGAGGCTCAAATCCATCGCACCAGGATGGCAGGTGTTTCCACAGCACATCCACACGGCCTTGCCGGAGAGCGTGACCTCATCGCCGGGCTTCAAATTCGCCGGAGGCGTGATCTCCGTGCGCAGCATCACATCGCGATCAAAGCCCTGCGCTTTGATTTGATACATAAGCGTCCTCTCCGGCTCGGGAAACACGAGCGGCCCGGCCTTCCAGCCTTTCGGCAGCGCCCATTGCATCTGCGTTGGCACTCCGACAATGCCCGGAAAGCGCCAGTAGGTATGCCAGCCCCGATCATGCTGAATCCACAAGCCCACGGTGAAGGGCTTACCAGGCACGATGGCGGACTGCTCGGAGACGAGCTGGAGCGTCAGGCCGGTCTGCGCATGGGCAGCGAAGGGCCAAGAGCAAAGGGCGAAGAACAGGAGACGGAACAGCATTCCGTGACAACGAGCCGCGATGGGCCTTTCCGGCAACCGATTCAAGACAACGATGAACTTCGCCTTCACGGCTCGACATCGCCACAGAGTGGGACATCCTAGGCCAGCATCCGCCCTCCCATGAGCACGCCCAAGGTCTTCATCTCCGCCACGTCCGGCGATCTCCGCAGCGCACGCAAGGTGGTCGAGCAGGCCCTACTCAAGTGCCAGTGCCTCCCGGTGGAGCAATCGAATTTCCATCCCGACTGGCGTACCCTTGAGGATCTCGACCACCAGAAAATCGAGGACTGCCAGGCCCTCATCCATCTCGTTGGCTGGCGCTATGGCGCGGAGCCCGATCCCGCCACGTTGCCAGAAGGCACACCCCGCCGCAGCTACACCCAGCTCGAATATCACGTCGGGCACCGCCTTCAGGCGGACTGCGGAGACCAGCGTTTCCGCGTCTATGTCTTCCTCTGCCCGCTGAGTTACCCCTTCGACCCCGAGCCCGACGAGGAGCCGGAGGAGAAACGCGCCCTCCAACGCGAGCATCGTCGCTCGCTGGAACTCGGCCCCTACCGCTATGACACACCAGCGGATGCCGCAGAGTTGGAGAAGGCTGTCCTCGCCTTGCGGGAGCAGGTCTTCGCCATCCAGCGCCAGCAGGAGGAAGTGCGGACTGAAGTCGTCAAGACCCGCCGCTTTGGTGCCGGGGCCTTGGCCGTCATTTTCCTCATGCTCGCGCTCCTCGGAGCCGGTGTGTGGCACATCATGCAGGGGCAGAAACCCAATCCCGAGCGCATCCGCGCCGCATATCGTGAGGCGTCCGAGCGCAAGCTGGCCGAGGACAATGCCGCCAGCGAGAAGGCCCCCACTTCCGCCGAGCGCCAGCGCCTCCACGAAGCCGCCGCAGCCGCCCACACCGCCCGCATCGCGCGCATCGACTACCACGTCGCTGACTTCATCCGCATCGCCGACGACCCCACCACCACCTTCGTCATGCGCGAGATGATCCGCATACTTTCCGACCCCAAGGAGAAAGACCGGGTGAAAACGGCACTCGACTATGCCGACAAACAGAAGGCCGGTGTCCTGGAGCGCATTCGCGCCCGCAATGCCGCCATCGACGCCGCGCAGCACGAGCAGAACCGCACCGAGCTTCAGCCCCTCCTGAAAAGCGCCGACCTCCAGGCCACCAGCGGTCAGGCTGCCAAGGCGCGGGCCAGCTACGCCCAGCTCCTGGAACTGGAATCCGACTGGCCAGAGGTGCTGGAGGCCTTCGCCTACTTCCTCTACGACCAGTCCACCTACGCCGAGAGCTACGCCAACCTCAAAACCGCCCTGGCAGATGCGCAGCAATCCGAAAAGCTGGCGCAGCACCTCCTCGCCCAAGCCCCCGACAACCAGGCCTTCCAGCGCCTCCTCGCCGCGTCACGCGAGCAACTCGGCGACCTCGCGGTGACGCAGGGCGATCTGGCCGGGGCCTTGCGCTACTTTACTGGGAGCAAGGCCATCGCCGAACGACTCGCCGCCAGCGACTCGGCCAATGCCGCGCGGCAGCGCGACCTCTCCGTATCGCTCATCAAACTCGGCGACCTCGCGGTGGCGCAGGGGGATCTGGCCGGGGCACTGCGCAGCTTCACCGAGAGCAAGACCATCTTAGAACGCCTCGCTGCCAGCGACCCCACCAATGCCGCACGGCAGCGCGAGCTCTCCGTGTCGCTGAACAAAGTCGGCGAACTCGCGGTGAGGCAGGGGGATCTGGCCGGGGCACTGCGAAGCTTCACCGAGAGCAAGACCATCCGCGAACGCCTCGCCGCCAGCGCCCCCTCCAACGCCGCTTGGCAGCGCGACCTCTCCGTGTCGCTGGAGAAACTCGGCGACCTCGCGGTGGCGCAGGGGGATCTGGCCGGGGCACTGCGCAGCTTCATCGAGAGCAAGGCCATCGGCGAACGCCTCGCCGCCAGCGCCCCCGCCAATGCCGCGTGGCAGCGTGACCTCTCCGTCTCGCTGGACAGACTCGGCGATCTCGCGGTGGCGCAGGGGGATCTGGCCGGGGCCTTGCGCAGCTTCACCGAGA
>JBEIGR010000275.1:0-7141 GCA_040381795.1 Verrucomicrobiaceae bacterium
CGATGAAATCCAAACTGCATCCGGTGGAAGCCATGTAGCCTCGAGAGTTGGTCTAAATCCGAGAGGATGCAGTCCGCAAAGTAGTCACCCACACCAAGTTCGATGCGATCATAAAATGCACGGCCAGCCTCAATGTCTTCTGCGGCTTGCGGCAGAACCACGACGGACTTCATGCGCGTCCCAGGCGTTGCTTGAGTTCGTCGAGCGTGAGGAAGTTCACGCCGCCAGCTTCAACCTGGGCGAGCCGTCCCGCGAGGATTTTGCCATGCCATGCTGGCGAAGAGATTTCATCACGAGTCATAGCGAGCGAGTCCCAAAGCAGTTCCATGGCTTGAACGCGTTCAGAAGTGGTCATGCGTTCGACAGTATCGGCGGTAATCATACCACGAGTCTATCCATCTGCCCCGCCGCGGTCAATTCCTCCTTCACCAGTCGCTTTGGCAGTAGCCACCTCCCGCGCTCGTGCTATGGCTGCCGCCCGCTATGTCCGCCGCTCCCTCTCCTGCCACGCCTCCGCGTTCGAATCGTGCCATCCGCCTCTTCCTGGGCCTCGTCTGCTTCCTGGCGGGCGCGGCCATCATGGTGATCGAAATCAGCGCCTTCCGCCTGCTGGCACCTTACTTTGGCAACACCGTCTTCACCTCCACGGCGCTGATCGGCGTCATCTTGGTCGCATTCAGTGTCGGCGGCTATCTCGGCGGCTGGCTGGCGGATCGGAAGATGGCGCTCGACCTCATCGGATGGCTGCTCGCGGGCGCGGCAGTACTCACGCTTTTCATTCCTGCCTTTCACATGGCCTTCAGCCTGCGCCTGAGTGCCCTCGGCGTCATCAGTGGCCCGGTAATGATCTCGATCATCCTCTTCGCGATGCCAGGCATCCTGCTCGGGGCCATCTCACCGGCTTCCGTGCGCTTTTACAGCTTGGCGGATAAGGACAGCCACGTGGGTGCCTCCGCAGGCACGATCAGCATGCTCGGATCGCTCGGCAGTTTCGTCGGCACCTTCCTTTCCGGCTTCTTTCTACTCTCGACCTTTGGCGTGCGGGGAATCTTCATCGGCACTGGCATCCTTCTTCTCGCGCTCTCCATCGCCTCCTTCGTCATGGCACGAAATGCTGGCAAGCTGGTGCTTCCGATCCTCCTCAGCGGCCTCGTATCCGGCGTCGTCGGCTGGTGCTCGGAGTCGATCTCAGTCAAAGGACTCGTCTATGAGCACGAGTCGTTTTACCACCACATCCGTGTGCTGGAGGAAGGCGTGGCACCCACCCGGCTGCGACTCCTCATGCTCGACTCCACCCAGGAAGGCGGCATGAACGCAGACACGGGCGAAATCATCCTGCCCTACCAAGAATACTGGAAGCTCGCCCTGCTGCGTGAGTCCGAAAAAGTAAGCAGCGCCCTCTTCATCGGCGCGGGTGCCTTTGGCATGCCGGAGAATGTCTCGCGTGATTTTCCGGAAGCGAGCGTCGATGTCGTCGAGATCGACCCGCAGGTCATCGAGGTCGGCAAAAAGTTCTTCCAGCTCGACGAGCATCCCAAGGTGAAAGCGCACGCCGCAGATGCCCGACGCTTCCTCAACCTCGCGGGAGATAAGAAGTGGGATCTCGTCTTTGGCGATGCCTACAACGGTCGCCACGCCATCCCATCCCATCTTGCCACGCAAGAGTTCTTCCAGCAGATCGCTGATCACCTCACGCCCGATGGCGTTTACATCATGAACATCATCGCCAGCGTGAACGGGCCGCAGTCCGAACTCACCGCCGGCATGCTCACCACCTTGCGAAACGTCTTTCCGCACATCCAGGTTTTCGGTGTCGGCGGCAGGCCGGATCAAACTCAGAACGTCATCTTGCTCTGCGGCCGTCAGGACCTCCGCCCGCGCTTCATGGATCGCTATTTTGCCAAAGGCTCCTGGCAGCAACGTCTCACCAGCCGCCTCATTCCCACCGGCCAGCTTCCCAAACCTAGTCTTGCCTTCACCGATGATCACAACCCCGTCGATGCCATCATCGCACGGGGGCTGCTGGAGTAGTCAAGGCGCTCAGCCAATGTGCGTCGTGTAAGACGCCGCGGTCATGAGTTTCTCGACTTCCGCCGGGTTCGACGGCTTGATCTTGAAGATGTGGCCGGAGAAATAGGGATCGGTGTTGATGAGACCGGGTTCGTTTTGCAGCGCTTCATTCACCGCCACGATCTCGCCACTGACTGGCGCATAAATGTCGCTAGCCGCCTTCACGGACTCGATCACGCAGACCTGTTGGCCCGCCGTCACCACGGCTCCGATCTTCGGCAGATCGACGAAGACGACGTCCGTCAGTTCCGCCTGCGCATGATCCGTGATGCCCACAGGTGCGGGATCTTGCATCGGGTCGATCCATTCATGGGAGTCACGGTAGCGGAGATTGTCGGGGATGTTGCTCATGGTTAGGTGGGGTTAGGCTTTGCGATAAAACGGCTTCTTCACGATTTCAGCCGGGAATTGGCGGCCGCGCACTTCAATTTCAATCTGGGTGCCAAGGGCGGCGATGGCACTCGGCAGGTAAGTCATGCCAATGCCGCCGCTGAGAGAGGGGGATTGCGTGCCGCTGCACACCTCACCCACGATTTGCCCGCCGTGGAGCACCGGATAGTGCGGACGCGGTGGCGGCGCGGTGCCCGTCATGCGGAAGGCCGCCAGCTTGTCCGACATACCATTGGCTTTTTGCGCCGCGAGGGCCTCGCGACCGGTGAAATCACCTTTATCCATCGCCACGAAGAAACCGAGCCCAGCCTGGAGCGGTGAGCGGTCCTCGCTGAGGTCATTTCCATACAGCGGGTAGCCCATTTCGAGGCGCAGCGTGTCGCGTGATCCGAGGCCGCAAGGGACGCCGCCCTCCGCTTTGACCGCATCGACGATGCTGCGGAACCAAGTGACCGCTTTTTCAATCGGGACAAAGAACTCAAAGCCATCCTCGCCAGTGTAACCCGTGCCACAGAGCCACATTGGGCCATTTTCCGTCATGCTGATGAGGATCGTGTTCTTCTCGGGATAGGGAGCGCTGTTCTCAAACACCCGCTGAAACACCTCGCGACTGCGTGGCCCCTGCACCGCGAGGCCCGCGGTGAAGTCGCTCGCATTCGCCATCATCACGTCATCCTCCTCGGTGAGCTGTTTTTCGAGATGCTCCCAGTCCGCGTCAATGCGGGAGGCATTCACGACGAGGAAGAACTCCTTCTCGCTCGTGCGGTAGGCGATCAAATCATCCACCACACCGCCTTTGTCATTGAGCAGCAGCGTGTACTGGCCCTGGCCTGGAGCGAGCTTCGACACATCATTCGTCAGCGTGCGATTCAAAAAAGCCGCCGCGCCTTTGCCGCTCACGAGAAGCTGACCCATGTGAGAAATGTCGAACACGCCGACGGCATTTCGCACCGCCTTGTGTTCCTCCACGATGCCCGTGTATTGCACCGGCATCTCCCAGCCCGCGAAAGGCACCATGCGGCCTCCGAGTTCGAGATGCACATCGTGGAGCGGCGTTCGGCGGAGGGAGGTGGATTCAGTCACAGCCCGCGCATCGTGGGAAGCGGCTGCCTTTTGTCAAACCACCCCGCCGCGATACTCGCCCGGTGCCACGCCCACCCAGCGGCGGAAGACGCGGGAGAAGATCGCCGCATTCGCGTAGCCCACACGGGCAGCCACGACCTCCAGCTTGTCGTTTTCTTGCTCCAGCAGGCGACGCGCCAGTTCCATGCGCAAGCAGGTGAGGTGCTGCATCGGGCTGCGGCCGAGTTCGCGCATGCAGAGGCGACGCAGATGCTCCGGGCTGCAATGACTGCGATGCGCCAGCTCGGCGAGCGTCCAGTCGCGGCGCAAATCCTGCTCCACATCGGCCCAGAGCTTCGCCACACGCGGTTCTTTGCTCCGCCACGGCTGCGCGATGCGGCGAATGGTGCCGTGGAGCAGCTCCAGCCAGTGATGCAGCATGCGCGGCTCCTTTTCGCCCTCCCACTCGGCCCGCAGACCTTCGATGATGCGCGCAATCTCCTCCGCCTGCGCCCCCGGCATCACCGGCGAGGCCGCACCTACGACTGGCGTGACAAAGCTCGGCTCATCATACCTCACCCACGCGAAACACCATTTCTCACGCCCCTTCGCCTCAAACGCATTCAGCACGCGCGGCGGCGCGAAGCACACCATGCCCGGTTTGACGCGTTGCCAGCGTCCATCGAGCAAAATCGAGCCTTCACCGCTCACGCACGCGAGCACAAAACTACCCCCCGGACTCATCCTCACCCGCCGATACGGCGGCAGCGCCTCATCCATGCCCAGACGCGCGATGCGGTGCGTGCTCATCTCCGCGCAATCACGCGCCTCAATGAGCCAGCGACGGGTTTTGGGCCCGTCTAGCGTGGTTTCGGAGAGTTCTGTTTCTGTGTGCATGCTGAGAAGGGAAATGCCTTCCAACCGCTGATATGACGCTAATTGCACGCTGATGCCAGAATTTCATTATTAGCGTCTCATCAGCGTCATATCAGCGGTTCAATGCTCCGGCCTTCCGAGCGAAGGTGCATTTCAGGCATGACACCGTGCATGCGCACCTGCTAGTCTACGGGCTTCATTCCGTATTCCCACCATGCGCCGACCACTCTCTCTTCTGGCTCTCTGCTCTCTGCTCTCCGCCCTCTGCCACGCGGAGCCCGTTTCCCTCTTCGATGGCAAAACACTCGAAAGCTGGGACTTTGATCCCGCCATGTGGCGTGTCGAGGACGGCGTCATCACCGGCGGCTCCACGACGGAGAAGATCAAGAAGAACGACTTCATCAGCACGAAGAAGTCGTATCAAAACTTCGAGCTGAAGCTCAAAATCAAGGTCAGCGGTGATCCGAAGACCGGCATGCTGAATAGCGGCATCCAGATCCGCAGCGTGCGGGCCGATGGCGGCGCGATGAGCGGTTACCAGATCGATTGCGGCGCGGGTTGGTTCGGCAAAATCTACGACGAGCACCGCCGCAACAAAGTCATCTGGGCACCCACACCCGAGCAGCAGGCCGCGCTCGACAAGGCTATCGACGTCTTCGGTTGGAACGAATACCGCATCCGTGCCAAAGGGCCGCGCATCCAGACCTGGATCAATGGCGTCCTCTGCATCGACTACACCGAAACCGACCCCAACATCGCGCTCGACGGCCACATCGCGCCGCAGGTCCACAGCGGCGGCGTTTGCCTCGTGCAGGTCAAAGACGTGACCATCGAAGAACTCCCCGCCACGCCCGGTGCGCCGACTTGGAAGACCGTCAAAAAGGTCAGTCATGTCAATCCAGTCAAACCTGGCGCAAAACGCGACACCTCCTACAACGACGTGCAAGGCACCGCCAAGAGCGCCGCCGAGCAGCAAAAGCTCTTCCACCTTCCCGAAGGCTACGAAATCGAACTCGTCGTGCAGGAGAGCGAAGGCCTCGGCAAATTCGTCAGCGTTTATTTCGACCAACACGGCCGCCTGTGGACGCAGACCGCGCTCGAGTATCCCATCGATTCGAATGAAAACCCCGCCGCCGCCGAGGCAGTGTATGCGGGCAAGGGCAAGGACAAGGTGCTCGTCTATCCGCGGGAGTCTTTGAATGGAAAGATTCCCGCGGGTGGACTCACCAACGGCACCGTCTTCGCCGACGGGCTCGCCATCCCGCTCGGCATCCTGCCCTGGGGCGCGGGCGATACCTGCTACGTGCAGCACGGTCACGATTTGAAGCTCTACAAAGACACGAATGGCGACGGCAAGGCGGACACCTTCGACGTCGTGCTCACTGGCTTCGGCGTGCAGGACTCGCACCTCTTTCCGCATCAGTTCACACGCGCCCCCAGCGGCTGGATCTGGATGGCGCAGGGCCTTTTCAACAACAGCAAAGTCCACAAACCCGGCAGCGATGTCGTCGTCGATTGGCCGAAGTGCAGCATGGCCCGCATGCGACCCGACGGCAGCGAGTTTGAAGTCATCAGCACCGGCCCGAACAACATCTGGGGCCTCGTCATCACCGGCGAAGGCGAGACCTTCATCCAGGAAGCGAACGACTACGGCTACCCCGTCATGCCCTTCCACGAATACGCCTACTACCCCGGCGGCATGGAGGCCCTCAAAAAGAGCTACCAACCCGATTTCCCCCCGCAGACCGACGTGCGCATGGGCGGCACCGGCTTGAGCGGTCTGGCGTTGATCGAAAGCGGACCGCTCTCGCCAGATGCAGTGGCTCAGAGTTCTGTAGTCCCGGCTTCAGCCGGCTCAGGGGCATCAGAACCGGCTAAAGCCGGGACTACAATACCCAAGCCCGCCCACGTGATGGCCGTCGCCAATCCGATCATCTCCAAGATCCAAACCCTCGCCATGCATCGCGACGGCGCGTATTGGAAGCTCGCCCAGCTCCCCGACCTCATCACCTGCGACGATCCCTTCTTCCGCCCCGTCGCCCTCACCAACGGCCCCGACGGCTGCATCTACATCGTCGATTGGTACAACAAGATCATCTCCCACAACGAGGTGCCAAGAGCGCATCCGGACCGCGACAAGACGCGGGGACGCATCTGGCGCGTGAAGCCGAAAGCTGCGAAGACCGAAGTGGCTGATTTCACGAAGCTGAGCACCGAGGAGCTTGTCGCGGTGCTTGGCAAAGAGCCTGTCGGTAAAGTTCACCTCGCATGGCAGGAGCTTCTCGACCGCAAACAGCTCCCCGCGACCCATTTTGCCGCTCAAGAGTATCTCGCCAGCAGTCAATTCGGGCAGATCAGTCAGATCGGTCGGAATCTGTCCGATCAAAACATCGCTGCGCTCCTCGCCTTCGCCAAACCCAGCCTCTCCAACGGCCCCACCATCCAATCCTCCCGCGGTGCCAAGCAGCTCCCCGTGCGCGAGGCCTATGACCGCGAGTTCGAGCGCTTCCTCGTCCGTATGTTCCTGGAGCGTCATCCCGACATCGTCGCGAAGTTCCTCGACTCCGAAGCCGCCGCGAAACTGCCCGTGGAGGCTCGCGTGCTCGCCTCGCTCGCGTTGGAGCCGAAGGCCAGCGCCTCCCGCGTCGCCAAACTGCTCCCGCAGCTCGACCGCGCCCCGAATGACGAAGAACTCCTCCGCCTCGCCCAGTTCCCCGCCGAGCCCGGCGTCGGCGAAGCCCTC
>JBEIGR010000276.1:0-7100 GCA_040381795.1 Verrucomicrobiaceae bacterium
GATCATGGGGTAGTCGTGAACGCTGCCACCTTTAATGAAGCGGCTGCCAAAGACGCACTCGTGGCCTTCGCCAAGCAGATCCCAGTAGCGCAGGAGGTCATCGGGGCTGTCGGATTCATCGGCCATCATGATGGCGACGGCGTCGCCGCGCATGTGATCGAGGCCGTGGATGAGGGCGAGGCCGATGCCATGGGGCGCGGGCTTGTCGAGCACGCGGAGCACCGGCAGCTTGGCGGCGAGCGCATGCAGCAGCGGGGAGGTTTGATCCGTGCTGCCGTCATTGATGACGAGGATCTCATGCGGGATGCTGCGGCTGGAGAGCTTGGCAGCCACATCGCGAACGGTGGAGCACACGCAGCCTTCCTCGTTCCGTGCGGGAATGAGAATACTAAAGAGCTGCGGCGGGCTGGCGGGCATGAGGGTGGTTACTGAGTGCGGAACGGTCGGCGCTGCTGATAACTTTTCTCTTCTTCCGCAAAGTTGGCCGATGGATTTTTTGCCTGTGCCTTGGCAAGCGTGTCCAAGGCCTCGTCAAAGCGCTCCGTCTCGGCCAGCGCGGCAGCGAGAGAACGCAGTGCCTGCGCATCCTCACCCGCACGGCGGGCGAGTTCGACCGCACGCGCTCCATCTCGCAAGGTGTCATCAGGATGCGTGGCGAGTAGCCAGGCGTAGTTGGCGAGTGCGGCGGGATGATCGGGGTGAGCACGGAGTATCTCCTCAAAGCGCTGCGCAGCCTCTTTGGCTCGGCCGATTTGCAGCAGCAGGGCGGCGAGGTTGTTGCCGGCATCTCGCACGCCACCGAGGGCGATCTCTTTTTCGTAGGCGGCGATGGCTTGCGGCACTTCACCGAGGGCCAGGTGGCCATTAGCTAGGTTGTAGTGGGCACCCTCCAGGCCGGGCTCGATCTCCACGGCATGCTGGAGATGCTTCAGCGCTTCGCGAGGCTCGCCGGAGGCGAGATAAGCATTGCCGAGATTCATCCAGCCTCGGGCATACTGCGGGCGACGGTCGAGGCAGAGGCGGAAGTTCGTGATTGCCGACTTCATGTCCCCCTCCTGCGCGAGGGCAAAGCCGAAGCCGTGCCGCGCGAGCCAGCTATCGGGGTTTTTTGCCAGCACATCCTGCCAGTAGGTTTTCTGGCTTTCGTGCAGTCGAGCCCGCTCTCGCGTGAGGATCATCAACAGGGGCGCGAGAGCAAAAAGCACCCAGCGAAGGTCTTTCGGCAAGGCGGCAAGGCCTGCGAAAACCGCCAGCGAGGCCGTGTAGGCCCAGCGATCTGCCACGGGACTGAACAGCATGCCATAGACATTGAAGAAGCCGAGCACGGGCAGCAGGGCGATCATGAAATAAAGCACGCCCGCGAGCGGACCTCGCCCCCAACGGCCCCGCTGCATGAACAACACCAGCGGCACGATGAGCGTCAAAAGGGGCGGTAGCCACGACTGCCAGCGCACGGGATAGACGGAGCACAAATCGAGCGGCCAGAGCAGCTTGCTGGCATAAAACCAAGGCGCGTGTCCGGCGATGAAAAGCCGCTGAGTCAGCGAGGCGTCGAAGTCCGCGCCTTTTGCCCCCACGACATGCGTTTCGAGTCGCATCACGAGCAATCCCAGCACGAGTGCGGTGATGAAATGTGGCACGAGCGGCAGCACATCCCGCCGCCAGCGGATCTGCCCATGCTGCCACCACACGATGAGAAGCAAAGCGGGCGGCAACACGAAGGCACTGACCTTGGCCAGCAAGGCAGCGAAGAAGAACACGAACGAACTTACCCGCCCGCCACGCAGCAAGCAGAGTGCGGCAGCGAGCATCAGAGCCATGGAGAGCACGTTTTTACGCTCGGTGATCCAGGCGACGCTTTCTGCCATCACGGGATGTACAGCGAAGAGAAGCGCGGCGGGATAGGCGAGCGGCAGTTTCATCTTGGTGAGCACCCGCCAGAGCAGCATGGCCGCGGTGGCATGCAGTAGCACGTTTTCGAGATGCAGCGGCATCAGCGAGCTGCCCCAGAGCTGGCGGTCGATCCAGAAGGAGGTACCGGTGAGAGGAAAGTATTGCTGGAGGGCGGTGGGATCACTCCACATGCGCCACAGGCCGGCGAGATCGCGTGTGAGTGGCTCGATTTCCTCCGTCCAATCGGAGTCATCCCAGAGCAGACCGCCATTGAAGGCCGGGAAATAGGCGATGACGGCGGTGAGGAGGATGAGCGCGGGTTTCCACCACGCGGCGATGGATTTGAATAGGCGCACGAGAGATGGCGAGGCTACGCGGAAGAGAATCAGGTGCAAGACTGGCGGCTCCACGCCAAGATGAAGGCTCGCCTTTTCCCATGTCCCGCCGCAAACCCAAGCCCCCAACCGCACTGCCCACGCCTCGCGAGTGGCCGCGATGGCTGCCGGGCGTGGTTTTGATGGCGATGGCGCTACTGGTGTATCTGCCATGCCTGAACGGTCCGCTGCTGTGGGATGATAAGGACTGGTTCGGCGCGATGGACTGGAACCTGCGCGGCTAGCAGGGCCTGTGGCGGCTGTGGATGGTGCCGGAGAGCATCCAGCAATACTATCCCGTCACCGCGATGTCGTTCTGGATCGATCATCAGCTTTGGGGCGCATGGACGCTGCCGGGGCATCTCGAGAACGTGCTGCTTCATGGAGGCTCGGTGGTGCTGTTTTGGATGCTGCTGAAGCATCTGCAAATTCGCGGTGCCTGGCTGGCGGCGGCTTTTTTTGCTCTGCATCCGGTGATGGTGGAGAGCGTGGCGTGGATGACGGAGCGGAAGAATGTGCTCTGCACCCTCTTCGCCCTGCTGGCGCTGCTTTGCCATGGCACGGGCGCAGGCTGGTGGGAGTCGCCATGGAAAAACAAGGTCGTGAAGGCCGGGGCGATAGTGAGCCTTGCCGGTGCCTTGCAGGAGCTCGGCTACAACGCCCAGGCCATCGAATGGCTGGACCGCGCCATCGCGCTGCATCCCGAGAAATGCGCCGTGGCGCATTACAACAAGGCGATCGTCTTTGAGGCGATGAACCGCGCCACCAATGCAGAAGCGTCGTTCAAGGCTGCGATCAGCCAAAAAAGACGATTTCTTCGCCGCTCACAACGATCTGGGAAACTTGCTCATCATCACCGGCAAGCACGATGAGGCCCGCGCATGCTTTTTGAAGCTGCTGGAGCTGCGTCCCGGCAATGCGAAGGCGCTGACATCCCTCGGCAACATTCATTTTATGTAAGGCGAGACGGGTCGAGCGCTCGGCTATTTCACCCAGGCCCTCGAAGATGATCCCGACATGACAAGCACGCTGGCCAACACCACGTGGATTCTCGCCAGGACGGCCGATGACGAGCTGCGTGATGCTCCAACGGCTCTCCGCCATGCGCTGCGGGCTGCGGAACTCTCGAAACGCGAGGACCCGAGCATTCTCCAAGTGCTCGCGGCAGCCCACGCTACCGTGGGCGACTTCGATCAGGCGGTAGCAACAGCCTCCGAAGCGACGAAACTCGCCCGAGCAAAGGGCAACGAAAGCCTCGCGGCGAGCATCGAGGCCATGCAGCGGCAGTTTGAGCAAAAGCAGCCCTACCGTCAGTCGCGATAGTCTTGCCAAACCGGATGCAACCTCTAGTCTCGCGGCCCCAGTCACCATGAAGACCGTCATCATCACCGGATCCTGCGGCCTCGTCGGCTTCGAAGCGGCCCTGCGCCTGCACGCGGAGGGCTGGCGCATCGTCGGCATCGACAATGACATGCGCCGCTACTTTTTCGGCGATGATGCTTCGACGAATCCTCAGCGCCTGCGGCTCGAAAAAGCGCTGGTGAACTACCACCATCACTCGCTCGACATTCGGGACATGGCGGAAGTGGAGAAGGTCTTCACGACTTATGCGGGCGAAATCGGCGCGGTCATTCACACGGCAGCGCAGCCTTCGCATGATTGGGCGGTGCGTGAGCCACTGACGGACTTCGGTGTGAATGCCACCGGCACGCTCCACCTGCTGGAAGCCACTCGAAAGCACGCCAAGGAAGTGCCCTTCATCTTCACCAGCACGAGCAAGGTTTATGGTGATACGCCAAACACACTCCCACTCGTCGAGCTGGAGACTCGCTGGGACATTGATGAGAGCCATCCCTTTCACGCCCGTGGCATCGACGAGACGATGAGCATCGACGGCTGCCTGCACTCCATCTTTGGTGCCAGCAAGGTGGCGGCGGATGTGATGGTGCAGGAATACGGCCGCTACTTTGGCATGAAGACGAGCTGCTTCCGTCCCGGCTGCCTCACCGGCCCGGCGCATGCGGGCGCGGAGTTGCACGGCTTCCTAGCCTGGCTAATGAAATGCACCGCCACCGGGCGGCCCTACGCGGTCTTCGGCTACAAGGGCAAGCAGGTGCGTGACAACATCCACAGCGCCGATCTGATCGACGCCTTCGTGCATTTCATCGCCGCGCCGACGAGCGGCCAGGTGTACAACATCGGAGCCTCCCGCGAGGCGGCCTGCTCGATGATCGAGGGCATCCAGCTCTGCGAGGAGATCAGCGGCCAAAAGCTCGCCTGGACCTACAAAGACGAAAACCGCATCGGCGATCACATCTGGTGGATCGGATCACCAGCCAAGTTTGAGTCCCACTACCCCGCCTGGAAGCGTCGCTATGCCCTGCGTGAGATTTTGACGGAGATCCACGATGCCTGCGTGGCGGAAAAGTGAGTGCATGAAACCGCCGCCGGTTTCGTTTTGAGGCGTCATGCGCCCCCTCGCCTGCCTATTTCTCGTCTCGACCGCTTTTGCCGCCGATCTGCCTGATCCGGTGGCAGTCACCGCTGCCATGAAAAAGGCGGTGACCTATGCTCACACGCATCTGGCCCGCGAAGGCGGCTATGCCTCGTCGTATGACAAAGAAGGCAAAATCGGCGAGGTGGAGCACGGTGAATCGCCCACGATCATCTCGATCCAGCCTCCCGGCACGACGACGATGGGGCTGGCGATGCTGCGGGCTTACCGGGCCACGGGTGACGAGCTTTTTCTCCATGTGGCCCGCGATGCCGCAAGGGCCTTGATGAAGTGCCAACTCGCCTCGGGAGGCTGGCATAGCGATTTTGATTTCGAGTCGGAGAAGGCGAAACGCTTTCACCTGCGCAGCCAATGGGAGGCGGGCGACCAGAAGACGGGTAAACGCCGCAATGCCTCCACGCTGGATGACAACAAGACGCAATCCGCGATGATGCTGCTGCTCGAGGTTTCCAACGAGGCGGCTTTCAAAAACGACGCGGCATTGCACAAGGCGAAGAAGACGGCCTTCGATGCTCTTCTGGCTGCGCAGGCACCTTGTGGTGCGTGGCCACAGCAGTTTGACGGCCCTGCCGATGCCTCCGCCTCGGTGAAAAAAGCCAGCTACCCCGAGACCTGGAGCCGCACCTTTCCAAAAGAGGACTACACCAGCTACTACACGCTGAATGATGGCAATCTCAGCGAGATCGCGAAGCTGCTCACGCGTGCTTACGAGCTGGAAAAGGACGATCGTTATCTGGCGGCGCTCAAGAAGCTGGGAGACTTTCTTATCCTGGCGCAGATGCCTGAGCCGCAGCCGGTGTGGGCCATGCAATATGATCGTGAGATGCATCCCGCGTGGGCGCGGAAGTTTGAGCCGCCCTCCGTCACGGCGTTCGAAAGCCTGGAGGCCGTGGAGACGCTCCACGATCTCTGGGTGCTCACCGGCGAGGGCAAATACCTGGCCCCGATGAAAGCGGCGCTGGCTTGGTATGAGCGCTCGAAGCTGCCGGATGGCACTCACGCCCGCTTTTATGAGCTGAAGACGAATAAGCCGCTCTTTTTCGTGAAGGACAGCTACGAACTGACTTACGACGATGGCAATCTCCCCACGCATTACTCCTTCAAAGACGAGCGGCAGGATGACGTGGATGACTTCAAGGAGCTTCTCGCTCAGCCTCGCGAGAAGCTGCTCTCCAAACTCGCTGGCCCTAAGTCGCCGAAGGAATGGATGAGCCGAGCGAAAGGAGCCGCTGACAAGGCTCGGCGGGCGCTGGAGGCACTCGATAGCGAGGGCCGATGGCTGAAAGACGACCGCATCGATGGCACGGAGTTCACCAAGAACCTCAATGCTTTGGCTTACTACCTCGATGCAGCTCGACAGGCCGCCAAGTAAGTGGCGGCTCAGAGCGTGATGCCCGTGCCGGGATGCGTGCGGACGGCTTCCTCGGTGATCTTGATGGCTTGATCCTGCAACGCCTCGCCCAAATTTTGCTGCTGAAACTGCACGCGGCATTTTTTCCCATTCGCCTCGAAACTCAGCCAGAAGTCCGTGGACTTGATGCGCTCGGAAGCGGCCTTCAGATCGTCCCAGCGGTAGTTGTTCGTGCCAGTGCGCTGGATTTCAGTAAGGCCGCTGGTGCTCAGGATGACCGAGTAGCCCAGATTTCCCCAGCCGATCACTCCGAGTAGGAGTCCGCCACCTGCCAACAGCGCCCCGAGGACGATGTAATGCAGCACAGCCTTGATGCGGCCCCAGCCGGTGCCGTAGCCGTATTCGAGAGCGAAGTATTTTACCCGCCCGTACATCACGGCAACAAGCACGACTCCCGCGAGGATGAACAGCGGTCCCGCCGCGAGAAAGCCCGTGGTATAGACGGGGCTCACGGTGAGGGTGATCTCGGCACCCACGGCCTTTCCGACCGTCAAGAATTCGGTGGGCGTGGGCAGCAGATCGGCGAGCAGAGGATGAAACGGAGGCATGAGCAGAAAAAACGGGATGCCGGGAGGCCATCCGCAGCTAGCATGCCCCGGATTTCTCCTTCGACAACCCTCCATCCAAGCATGTTTCAGACCGGCCAGAAAGTTGTGTGCATCAATGACGAGTTCGCCCCCTGGGTGTTCGACCTCTACCGTGCACTCCCCAAAAAGGACCACACCTACACCATCCGCGCCATCGCCGTGGGCCGCTCGAATCCCAAGTTTGAGGTCAATGACGATGCCGAGATCAAGATGAAGGATGCGGATTTCGACATGCTCGTGCTCCTCGAAGAACTCATCAATCCCGAGGACCCGCACTCCAGCGTGCGCCAGGAGCTTGGTTTCCGTGCCGAACGCTTCGC
>JBEIGR010000277.1:0-7096 GCA_040381795.1 Verrucomicrobiaceae bacterium
GTGCTCCACATTCGGAATCCACATGCTGCCCCAATACTTCGTCACCAGCTCCGGCGGCAGGTCGTCGATCGACTTCGCCCCCGGCTTCGCAATGCCCAGCCGCTGCAGAAGCTCCAACGCGATGCCTTTCACGACAAAGCGCCCGCTCGGCTTGTCGATCAACCCGTCAAAATAAGGCAGTCCTACCGTCGTGATGATGCCGCCGGAGAAGCCAGCACGTTCAATGAGCAACGTCTGCGCTCCATTTCGAGCTGACGATAGCGCGGCAGCGATCCCTGCGCAGCCGCCGCCACAGACAAGAACATCGGTTTGGATGGTTTTCATGGTGCCCCAGCATAGCGAAGAGGCCCGCTTTCACGCCACGACAAAGAGTGTGCGAAATGCGACGGCTTGGGCTGATAGGCTGGAGGCAATCAAAAGAACCTCGTTTCCTAGATTGAAGAGCCGGTCATTCACGCTCCAATGTTCGGCGTCATGAAATGCTCCCTTCTCTTTCTCTCTGTCTTTGCCTCTTCTCTCTCCGCTACTGACTGGCCGGTGTGGCGCGGGCCGGACAAAACGGGCGTTTCGTCGGAAAAACTGGCGGGGTCAGAGGTGAAGGAGCTTTGGAAGGCGCAAATCGGCATCGGCTTTGCGGCGTTCACGGTGGCGGATGGCCGCGTTTTCACCTCCGGGCATGCGGATGGCCAAGACACGGTGTTTTGCTTCGACGCGGCGACGGGAAAGGAAGTGTGGAAACACAGCTACAAGGCCGATCTGGGTGACAAATATTATGAAGGCGGCACTTCGGCGGGTCCGGTGATCGAGGGGGACAAGGCGTGGCATGTGAGCCGCTGGGGTGATTTGATCTGCTTTGAGGCGGCGACTGGCAAGGTGGTGTGGCGGAAGAATTTTCTCGAAGAAACGGGCGCGGAAATTCCCGAGTGGGGTTTCTCCGGCTCGGTGCTGATTCATGGCGCGAATTTGATCCTGAACATCGGTCAGAACGGCGCAGCGTTTGAAAAAGCCACCGGCAAACTCGTTTGGAAGTCGGAGGCGGACACTGCGGGCTATTCGACGCCGCATTTGATCAAAGTGAACGGCAAGGCGCAGGTGGTGCTGAGCACACGCCGAGCCTACAAAGGTGTCGATCCATCCAACGGCACGGTTTTGTGGGAGCACACCTGGAACACGAGCTACGGCGTGAACGCAGCCGATCCGATCCTCAGTGGCACGAAACTCTTCATCTCGTCCGGCTACAACAAAGGCTGCGCCGTGCTCGATCTGGCCTCCGCGGAGCCTTCGGAGGTCTGGCGGAATCGCGTGATGAAGAATCAATTCAACTCCAGCGTGCTCATGGACGGTCATCTCTACGGCAGCGATGGCGACGAGGGCAAAACCGCCTCGCTGAAGTGCATCGACTTCGCCACGGGAACGGAAAAGTGGAATGCGGCGGACGTGGGCTTCTGCTCGCTGATGGCCGCAGATGGCAAACTGATCGTTTTGAGCGCCAATGGCGAGCTGGTCATCGCCAAGGCCGATCCGGCGAAGTTTGAGCCGATCTCCCGCACGAGCATTTTGAGCGGTCGCTGCTGGACCGTGCCGGTTTTGGCGAATGGCCGGATTTACGCACGAAATGCGGCGGGAGACATGGTCTGCGTGAGCGTGAAGTGAGGTTGCAAACTTCCACGAAAATCCGCAATTGCTTTGCGGAATTTCATGGATAGAATTCAGCCATGATTGACCGCCAAGAAGCCATGAGCCGCCTGGAAACGGCCTTGGATGAAAACCCCGTCACCGCCCTGCTGGGGCCGCGCCAGTGTGGAAAAACCACGCTGGCCCGCATGCTGGCAGCTCGCGATGGCGGGCACTGGTTTGACATGGAAAGTGCGGAGGATCGAGCGGCGCTGGCGCAGCCGGAGCTGGCACTGAAAAAGCTCACCGGGCTGGTTGTGATCGACGAGGTACAGCGTTTGCCAGAGCTTTTTGCCACCTTACGCCCGCTGGCGGACCGGCGTGCGAAACCAGCACGCTTTCTCATTCTCGGCTCGGCCTCACCGGATGTGGTGAGAGGCGTTTCCGAAAGCCTCGCGGGGCGTGTGGGCTTTGTTGACCTCTCCGGCTTTCACACCGGGGAGGTGAAGGCAGATGAGATCGATGACCTGTGGCTGCGCGGAGGTTTTCCGCGTTCCTTTTTGGCTCATGGCGACGCGGCGAGCTGGCGCTGGCGCAGTGACTTCGTGCGCACTTTTTTGGAACGCGATCTGCCACAGCTTGGCATCCGCACCCCGGCGCAGACGCTGCGGCGCTTTTGGACGATGGTCGGGCATTTTCACGGGCAGGTATGGAATGCGGCGGAGCTGGCGCGGGCGCTGGGCTCCTCCGAGGGCACGGCACGGAACTACCTGGACATTTTATGCGGCACCTATGTGGCACGCCGTCTCACGCCTTGGCATACGAACCTGGGCAAACGCGAACTGACTGCCCCGAAGGTCTATGTGCGTGACAGCGGCCTGCTGCACAGCCTTCTCGGCATCCAGACGGCGAAGGATCTGCACTCGCATCCGAAACTGGGCGCTTCATGGGAAGGTTTCGCGCTAGAGCAGGTGCTGGCGCTTTGCGGCAGTGATGACGCCTACTACTGGGCCACACACAATGGCGCGGAGATTGATCTGGTGATCTTTCGCGGCTCCAAAGCCTACGGCGTGGAGTTCAAGGTGAACGACGGCCCGAAGATGACAAAGTCGCTACACATCGCTCTCGACGACCTGAAACTGGAGCGGGCATGGATCGTTCATCCAGGCGAGAAGCGATACGCGGTGCATGACAAAGTCGAAGCGCTGCCGATGAAGGAACTCGGCACGCTGGGCGCGAAGATCGGGCTGCGATGAAGCCATTTTCTCATCTGAGAGAATGCTGCGCATACCAAAAACTTACTTTCGTGTGAGTTCACGGCGGTCATAAATGCTGTCACGTCGTGGAAACCTCCGAATCGCCATCTTTACCATCGCCAGCGGACGCCGAGGGCCTGCCCCCGGCGGCAGCTTCATCGCTGCCGAATCCCTTCGCGGAGGATGTATGCCCCGGCCCGTATGCGGTCGAGGAGACACGCTCGGTGCCAGGCATGAATGTAGATGTGCTGCGGCAGCTCACGAGCTCGATTGATGAGCGTCTCGGCGGATCGAGTGGCGGGCAGCCTTTGCTGCTGCTCACCGCACCGCGTGCTGGCTATGGCAAAACGCATCTGCTAGGCCGTCTGGCCTCGGCGGCGGGTGGGCAGATCGTTCTCGTGCCGCTGGCCTTCCGCATGGAGGACGCGATCAGCGTGGTCTCGGTGGCGAAACGCGGTCTCGAATCCATGGCGAGAGCGGAAACAGGACGCCCCGGCTGGACGCGGCTGCGTGAGGCCTGCGCCGGAGTGTGTGCGAATCTCGTGCGCCAATTGATCGGCTCCGGCCAGCTTCCCTGTGCGAACCCCGATCAAGCTCAGCGGGTGCTCGGAAGCAATCCGGTGGAGATTTTCGATCCCGCCGGCTCGGCACGATTGATCGGCGAGTGGCTGCGGAGGCATGGCTCGGCCCTGACGAAGCCTTTGACGCAGCAAGCGGCGCAAAAGGTGGCGGCATCCCCAGCGGTGCTGGAGATGTGGATGAATGCAATGCTGTATCATGCGCAGGAAGGCAGCGCCGCATCGTGCGTGCCGCTGATGGCCCTGGCGGCGGATGAGGATCAAGATGGCGCGGTGACGTTTCTGCGTGTACTCGGCCTGTGGCGGCCCGTGGTGGTGATGGTGGACCATCTCGATGCCTACTACCGCAATCCCGATGCCGGTCTGAAGATCGCCGCGCTACTGCTGGACATGGCGGAGATGGATGGCGTGCATGTGGTGATGAGCCTGAATCAAGATGTGTGGCAGGCCACCTTTGGTCACCATCTGCCCAGCGCGATGGAGGATCGCCTCACGAGCTCTCAACTGCTCCTTCGCGGCCTCGCGGAGGCGGACGCCGCCGAGCTGCTGCGCATGCGACTGGATATTTGCGATGTGACGCCGGAGCAGCGGCATGAGTTTGAATCCTTCGTGGATGTGCATCGTTACTTTTTGGGCCGTCCGCTGGGTTCGGTATCGGCTCGCGGTTTTCTGCGGCATCTGGCGCGGCAGTGGGAGGTTTTCCAAAACACGCCGCCTTCGCCTGCAGAGGCCTTTGGTGGTGGTTTGGTGCCGGAGCATGAACCTGAGGAAGCAAGCGTGAGCACCAAAATGGAGCTGCCATCCGTCCTTCCAGCGATCAGCGAGCCTCTGCCGCTGCCAGAGCTACCGGCTGACCCAGCGCAAATTTTCGATCCTGGCACCGTGGAGCGTGCTCGCACCATCGCGGAAGGTCTCGCCGAGCCTGTGGCGGCGCTGCCGCAGGAAGATGAGCCCGCCCCACGCACGCCGGAGATGACGGCGCAGGCCACGGGTGCCTTTGAAAAGCTGCGCGAGATGCTCGGCAGGCTGCGCCAGCCCGCCGCTCCGAATGGCGCACCGCCGCCGCCGCATGTGCCGCAGCCCGTGGTGACTCCCGAGCCAGCACCTGCCACGACGCCGCCTTTGCCACCTGCCCCTGAAGCGGAGCGGGATGTGCTGCTGGGGCGTTACGAAGCGCTGCGCCTGCAAATGTCCGCCGAGGCTGATTCGCAGCCGCTGGATCATGCGAAGGTAGGTGAGCTGATCCGCCTGGCGGGTCGTCGTTTTCCACTGGTGCGCTTCAGCGAACATGAACTGCCCGGCATGACGGGTCGGCAGGTGATGGCGTGGTCGCTGCAAGGTCTAGAAATCCTCTTCGGCATGGCCAACTTTGCGGACACGGCATACTGGCGCACGCTATCGAGCTTCGCGGCCGGAAAAGCGGCGGAGACTATCGCCGCCGCGCAGGCGATGGGTGACACGCCGCCGAAGGTGAAACTCGTCACCTTCAAAACAGATCGCGAGCAGCAAAGCTGGTCCATCCTGCGCATGAGTGATGCTTTTCCTGCCATCGTGGAGCCGATGCTCGATGCCATTCATCTCGATACATCCAGCGTGGCCTCGCTTTACGCCATGCAGCGCATCATCAAGGAATCTGAAAGCGGTGCTCTCCAGGCCACGCCGGCCCAGGTGATGAGCGTGCTGGCCCGCGAGCTGGACTTCTTCTGGAAGCGTGTGACGCGAGCCTCGTAGCGGAAAACGTGAGTTTTCCGAGGCCTCCGGCATGCTGACGCCCGCCGCTACGCCTGGCGACTCCGCGTAGTGGAAAACGTCAGTTTTCCCATGTGAGCGATCTCCGATGCCCTTCGGTGTGCTGACGCCCACCGCTACAATTTGAGGTGTAAAAGCTCAGGCAAGCGCCACGTTTGGCTTTCCTACCCATGATCGCACGCCTCACGCTCCTCCTCGCTGCGGCGGCCTCTTTCTCCACCGCGTTTGCGGAGCCGAAGAAGCTGCTCGTCGTCACCGTCACCACCGGCTTCCGCCATTCGTCCATCGAGACGGCGGAGAAAGTCCTCGCCGAGATCGGCCAGAAGTCCGGCGCCTTCACCGTGGACTACGTCCACCAGCCCGAAGGCCAGCCGAAGAACCCCGGCAAGCCACCGGTGAAAGGTGACAAAGACAGCGACGAAGCCTTCAAAGCCAAGCAAGAGACCTACAGCAAGGCGCTGGCTGATTTCAATGCCGCCAACAAGGTGTGGAATGACAAGATCAAAGCCTACATGGCCGAGAAGATGGCCATCGAGAAGATCAAGCACTACGACGGCTTCGTCTTCGCCAACACGACAGGCGATTTGCAGTTCCCGGATCGCGACGGCTTTGTGGAGCTCATCAAGGGCGGCAAGGCCTTCATCGCCATGCACTCCGGCTCAGATACCTACCATCCCTTCCGTGGCTATGTGGACATGCTGGGCGGTGAGTTTCAAACCCATAAAGCCCAGGTGGAAGTGCAGCCCATCATTCATTCCCCGCTGCATCCCGCCGCGAAGCCTGCGCCCTCCGGCTGGAAGGTCTTTGACGAGATCTACATCATCAAATCCTTCGACAAGGCCACCGTGCATGGACTGCTCGGGCTCAACGCCCATCCGAACGATGGCACGCCCGGCTACTACCCGCTTTCCTGGTGCAAGGAGTTCGGCAAAGGCCGGGTGTATTACACCTCCCTCGGCCATCGCGAAGACGTGTGGGACCCCAGTTGGAAGGAAGGCACGAAGGATCGCAAAAACAGCCCAGAGATCGCCCACACCTACCAAGAGATGATCCTCGGCGGCATCAAATGGGCACTCGGCCTCGTCGAAGGCGATTCAAAGGTGGGTAACATCCCGTAAAGCACTGGCAACTTTTTCACTTTTCGCGCGTTCGTGCGGCTCCCATGCCCATGAACGCGCGTTTTGTTTTTCCCCTGCTGCTTCTCACGTCAATTTGCAGCGCCCAAGTTTCCTCCGAGAACAATGACCGGCTGCGAGAGGCGCTGAAACCTGATGTGGCTGATGTGGCCTACGGCTCGCATGAGCGTGACCGACTCGATTTGTATCTGGCGAAGGGTGCGGAAGGTAAAAACACGCCCGTGGTGGTGCTGATCCATGGCGGCGGCTTTCGCAATGGGGACAAAAGCAAGTGGGCCGCAGATAAAGACACGAAGGCACTGCTCTCCCAGGGCATTTCCTGTGCGGCGGTGAACTATCCCTTCCTCGATCACATGCCCGTTCAGGACATTTTGAAGCACTGCGCTCGGGCGGTGCAGTTCCTGCGCAGCCGCTCGGGCGAATGGAAACTGGAAAAGACCCGCTTCGCCGCGATGGGCGGCTCTGCTGGCGCAGGCACCTCACTCTGGCTGGCGACGCATGACGACCTCGCCGATCCGAAGGCCGAAGATCCGGTGCTGCGTGAATCCACGCGGCTGACCTGCGCCGTGTGCAATTCCACGCAGGCCACTTACGATGTGACGCGCTGGCCTTCCTTCCTCGGTGCGCCAAAGCCGGAGTTCCGCACGAGCGAGACGGAGGCGGCCATGTTTTATCATCTTCCCACCTTCACCGAACTGGCCACCGAGAAAGGCAAAGCCATCCTGCGGGAGTGCGATATGCTTTCATGGATCACCAAGGACGA
>JBEIGR010000278.1:0-7063 GCA_040381795.1 Verrucomicrobiaceae bacterium
CCGCGATGGATGTTCGTGCAGTAGCCGAGATGGATGTCGTGGTTGAGGCGCATGGAGCGTGAGTGGAAAGTGAGAAAGAGGATGGAGGAGAGCAAGCTACCGAGAGCACTTCGTCCTCGGGAATTCATCATTGGCCTGAATAGAAGGGGTCGTCTCGGATTTGTGAAATTGCCTCCTCAATCCATGAGCGTTTCGGCTCATCTTGCGTGGATGCCAAGACATGTTCCAAATACTCCGTTCCACGAATTCGAACAAGGCCATCCAGAGCTTTCTTCCATATCTCTGGCTCTCGACGACGGAGTTGATGCCGAAGGAAAAGTCCCGCTTCGGGACTACCTAGATAAGACAGCACCTCCAGTAGAAGCTGCTTTGTCTCGGACGACGTCGATGCCTCGTAAGCAACGATCAATTCGGGAACAAGCTCGGGGCCATGATCGGCCAGTCCGTGGAATGCATCCTCAGTCTTGCCGGACAAAAACATCGCGACGTAGTAGGAAATGATTTCGCGGCTATTTTGCATCACGAGACGTCTCGGCCTGGATTACGGGAGGAAGAGTCGGAGTAGGAGACGGAGCCGGATTAAAATCACTTCGTCGGTGCCGCCTTCCATTCCCATTTCTCGCTGAAGAAACCGGCATCGGCGATGCCGCCGGGGGCTTGGGAGGTCTTGGGCTTGCTGAGGTCGATCACGGCCCAATCGGGCAGTTTAGGGATTTGGCGGGCGTTGTTGAGGTAATCGTATTCGCGGTAGGTGAAGCTGCTGTTAAGCACGACATACTTCGCGGGGTTCAGCGGATTCGGGAAGATCAAAACGGGGGCGTGGCTGGTGGCGTCGTAGTCCTTGCCGTTGACGGTGAGTTTGCCCTGCGACCACTGGATGGGCAGCTTATCGGCTATTTTGGCGAGGACGGCATTGCTGGAGGGATCGCCCCACAGGACGAGGTTGTTCGCGGCGATGTCGGCCTCGCTGATGGCGGTGTCATCCTTCACGGGTGCATCACCGCGGAACTGGCGACGCCATTCAAACTGAGCTCGTTCGAGTTCGGCCTTGCTCCAGGCATCCACTTTTTCATTCCAGGCGGCTTTGGTGGGCTTCACAAAGACGAATTTGTCCATGAAGGCATCGTCGATGGGGCCGGTGAGGCCGTTTTTTTTCACCAGCTTGCCCTGATCCTCCAGTTCGGGGCTGAGTGCCTGCCGCCAGCGGCCGTCCACGAGGCGGAAATGCACACGCCAAGAGCGGTCGGACTTCGGACGTGAGACATTGAGAGGCTGGCCTTCGACGATGACTTTCACCTTTTCGAGCGCCCAGAGCGTCGAATGCCCGGCTGGCATGTCGAAGGTGAAGGCGCTGATGTTCTGCAACCGCACCGCCACTTCCGTGGGGCTGATGACGCGGGCGTGGATGCGACCGCGCACCCAGTGCTCCTCCAAGGCATCGACCACGACCCAGTTCATGCGGTTGTAACGCAAATGCCAGGTGGAGATATGCACTTCCTGCGGATTGCGATCGCGACCAACGGCGCAGATGTCCGCGAGGCGCTTTTCGATCTCGATGAGCGAATCGGGATGGATCTTGTGGCCGGTCTGTGGGCCGATGATGTGCATCAGATCGACCTGCTCACCGCGCAGCGCCCGCTCCATGATGTCGGCGGCCTGCTTCTGCTTATCAATTTCACCGCTGTAGGCCACAGTGGGGCACATTTCGAGGTTCAGCGCATTGTCCGTGGCATCATACCAATGCCAGAGCTTCTTCTGAAACCACGAGGCGTTCGTCACATCCTCGCTCTGGAAGCCGCCGAGGAATTCGGCCGTCTCGGCAAAGCCCGCACCGGGATTCGCCGCGCACCACTTATCGGCGTAATGCACCGCAAACTGCCAGGCCGCCGCGCCGCCCATGCTGAAGCCGCGCATCACGATGCGGTCTTCGTCGATGGCGTAGAATTTCTGAGCGTGTTCCAGCGCTTCGAGCAGATCCACTTCGCCGGCAAATTTGTTGGCGCAGCAGTAGCGGCCATAAGGATGCAGCACGATGGCACCTTTTGGCTGCACATTGCCGACCTGCTTGCTGCGTTGGTCGATGAAGGCCAGTTCGCTGAGCGTCTCGCCGCGACCGTGGCACCAGATGTCCGTGCGGACCGGAGCGCCGACATACGACTCAGGAATCACCAACCCGTAAGGCTGCACGCTGCCGTCAATCTTGGAGCGATAGGCACGCACGACGAGGCCCTTCTGCTGCGTCCACGGTGATTTGCCTTCCTTCAAAGCGGCAGCACGCTTCAAACCTTCCGCGAGGGCTTCATCGGCGGATTTCACTTCAGGCAGTTTATGGACCTCGTTGTAGCGCAGCGCCCAATCGACGGCCTTGTGATAAACTTCCACATCGGGCAGCAGATCGGCGAGCCGTGGGTTCTTCGCCTGCGCCTTGGCTGCCTCGTCGATGGCGGCACGGAGCTTGGTGAGGCCTTCGGTGAGGCGTGCTTTATCCGCCTCAGGCACGGCCACGCCGGGTGGTGGAACGGGGCGCACATTTTCGACGGTGTTGTCCTTGGGGCCGTCCGCGAAGGCGGTGATGGCGAAAAGCAGGGCGAGGAGAGTGTGGTTGGGCTTCATGCGGGCGGCCAAGTGGTCAAGCCAGCCCGCGAGGTCAAGAGGAGAGGTTTTTTAGAAGCATCTCTCGCACACCTCGCGCAGCGCGGCGCGGGTGGTGCAGCGGCGCATGTCATGGAGAAAGGTCTCCGCGTCTCTCAAACCGGGGCCGAAGAAGCTGAGATGCTTCTTCACGCGATTGACCTGATCGATTTCACGCGTGGCCGGGACGGTGACGCATTCGTAAAGCTCCTCCACATAGGCCAGCCGCTGCTCACGCGAAGGCTGGTGAACCTCCTCGCCACGACCATGCTGTCGGATTTGTTCGAAGAGCCAGGGATTGCGAATGGCACCACGGCCGAGCATGAGACCGCGAACGCCCGTTTGGCTCGTGACGGCCTCCGCATCCTGATGGGTGCCGATGTTTCCATTGGCGAGCACTGGGCACGGAAGTCTCTCGCGAGCCGTGCCGATGAGATCGTAGCGCACGCCTTCGCGATACATCTGCGTGACGGTGCGGCCATGAATGGTCACGAGATCGACGCCATGCTTCGCAAACAGCGGCACGAGGGCATCAATGGTCTCCGTCTCATCGAAACCGAGGCGGGTCTTCACGGTGAACTTCACCTCCACGGCTTCCCGCAAGGCACCGAGGATGCCCTCGATGCGCGGCAGATCCCGCAGCAGCCCGCCGCCCGCGCATTTGCGATACACGATGGGCGCAGGGCAGCCGAGATTCAGATCAATGGCGGCCACAGCGTGCTGCTGGAGTTCTTTGGCTCCACGGACGAGCGAGGGAATGTCATTGCCGATCATTTGCGCCACGACGGGACGGCCGGTGGGATTCTCCGTGATGGATTCGAGGATCCACTTTTCCAAATGGGAATCGGCATGGACGCGGAAGTACTCGGTGTAATACACATCCGCACCGCCGTAGCGGCTGATGAGCTCCCAGAAGGCGCGGTCCGTGACATCCTGCATCGGAGCCAGCGCCAGAAGCGGCTGCGGCCGCGCCAAAAGATGCTCAAAATGCTCCAGCGGTGTCATGCCACTACTTCGCCGGCTCCTGGCTGAGCTGCTCGCGGAGGCCGGAGGCTCCCGCCGGTAGTGAAAGGGACATGCCGGGGCCTTTGGAGGGCGTTTCAGCCGGTGGCGTGAGCGGCACATTATCTGGCACCGGAAGGGCTTTGGGCGGCGCGGGAGCCTGTTTGGGCACGGCGATGGCTGCGGGGGCGTTTTTGATCTCGCCCTGTTTTTTGAGCCAGAGAGCCTTGCCGGAAAGGTGGGCGCAAAAAGCACCGAGAATCATCGAGCCACCGATGAAGACCGCCGTTTTCAGCCATTGCGGCACGTCATCACTGGGCAGCAAATGCTCCGGCAGCGTGGGCGGTGCTCCTTCGGCTGCTTTGGCCCAGTCCGGTGAATCGGGCGGCGCTGGCTCGCCCCCGCCACTGCGGAAGAGGAGCTCGGCAAAGCCGATCGAATTCGTCTCCGGTGAGGCCACGATGCTGCCGCTCGTCAAGGCACCGGCGACGGGCGGCACGGCATCCCGATGGAGTGGGGCTGAAACGCTGCGGGTGGCGCTTTTGCCGCGAGGCTTGGGAAGAATGCGATCCATGTCCGCTGTGACGGGCGGCTCCGTAGATGGCTTCACCAAATCATGATGCTGAATGACACGAGCGTAGCGGGCGAGGAAATCGCCACGCGTGCCCGGCTTTCCATCGAAGACCTTCGCGATCTCTTCATCGAGCAAGCGAGCGACGGTTTCACGTTCGCGAGAATTGCCGGAAACCTCCGCCTGCACGCCGACGGGAGATTCGAGACCGACGAGCAGTTTCGTGAGTGCCGCGAGCCAGCCACCATGCCACAGCGTGTCCGATTTGATGGTCACCTGCGGCAGTAAAACGGCCGGATCGGTGCCACGACCCGCCATCGAAGCGAGCGTGGGATGCGCCCGCACGACCAGATTGAAGGCCGGCCATTCGTTGAGCTTCGAGACGAGCAGCTTCGCACAGCGAGCATCTTCGCGAGGCAGGCCAGTGAGCAGGAAAATGTCCTCCAGGCGAAGTTTGCCGATGGTGAGGTTGGCAGCGTCGAGTTGCGTGAGCGGTGTATCGAGACCGGCGAGCACGAGGTAAGCCTCCTGCGTTTCCAGCGAGCGGCGTTCCTTGAGTAAATCCGCCAAGCTGATGCCTTCCGCCACTTCCTCGACGAGACAGGTGGTGCCTTCGGCTTCGTTCACCAGCGCCACGGTGATGAGCGCGGTGTTTTCCCGCTTCCTTGTGACCTTGAGTGCGGCCTGATCAGCAGAAAGCACCTGCGGGCAGCACACACGGGCCGGTGGCACCTGCTCAATCAACACCCCGCGGCCCGCCTTCGTGAGCGTGCCGCGCATGCTGTAGGGATTTGCCATGTCGAGACGCTGGCTCTGAATGCGCACCAGATTCACCAGGCCACGCGCCACATCCTGATAACTCGCCAGAAGCGGGGCCAGCAGCGCACGCGGCTTTTGCGCGGTGGGAATCTCGCCGGAAAGATGCTCGGGCGAGAGTTTGAGAAGCTGGTTCTTCAGATCCCGAATCGCCACCGTCACACCAGGACCAGCATTGGAAAGACAGGCTCCAAGCAATTCCATGAACTCCGGCGCGGGCACCGGATGATCTGGCAGCGTTACATTTCCACCTGCCTGCTCAAGAAGAAAGGCCTTCAAGAACTTCGCCTGCTTCTCAAAGCCGCTTTTCAGCGCTCGCTTCTTCGCGCTGCCATTATCCAGCACGCGAAAATCGGCCGCCAGTACCTGCACCGTCTGCGGTCCAGTCTGCACGACGCGGAAATGATCCAAGGGCTGATCCGTGAGGAAATCTCCACGCTCCACCACCGCCACCGCCGTCTCCAGCGAGCGGCAGGCCAGCATCACCGCCAGCCAGCAGGGCATGTCCGTGAGCCGCATGAGGTAGGTGCGCAGCGATTCACCATCGATGTTTGAGGTGATGTAGAAGGGATTTCCCTCGTCCTCACCATACTCGATCACTCGCGCCATGGCCGGGTGGCCCGCACGCTGGACCTTTCGGCAGGCGTCCTCGAAGGCACCATGATTCGCCAGCGGCTCTAGCAGTACATGGCAGTGGACATATTCGAGCCGTTGGGTGTCAAAGGCCAGCACCCCCACCTGCTCCGCATTGCGCACCAGCTCGACGTTGTTGCCGTCGGCATCCTGAACGATCTGGTAGTGCCTGAATTGGCTCGGGTCCGGCATGGGTGACGATGAAAGGAATAGAGTGGGGAGAAACGACGCGTCGATTATTCCCCACGCCCTCGCATCTTCAAGGGCGGGTTTCCGCCGTTGGCTCACTCCTCAGCCCCGCTGCGTTCAATTGATCCGCCACCCAAGCCTTTTCTTCAGCAGAAAGCTCTGGCGTGAGTGATTTCGCATAGTCGAGCCTGTAGTAGCGGCCCGTGCGGTGGATCGTATCGATCAGCGGCTGCAAATCGAGCGCCACATCCGGGTCCGCAGGACGCAGCGGCACGCGGAAGCACGGCAGCCTCTCCCTCAAGCGCCAGCGATACACCTCGAATTTCTTCGGCCGCACCGCCCGCTACACGCAGACGAGGTAATCCGGCACGGTGCCATCCTTCCAGCGGCAGGCGTAGTCCTGCGCCGCCACGGCATGGCCGCCGGCTCGCAGCAGATCGATCTCCACCACATTGACGCCGGAGCTTTGAGAGCGCCGACGACACTCCCGATAGGCATCATGCTTCGAGCCTTTGTTCGTCGGGCTGAGCACCTCGATAATTGTCACCAGCCGACCGCCGGACTCGCGAATCTCCAGCCACCGCTGCGTCTCTGGCTCGTCCACTCTCTCGATCACCAGCGGCTCCGCCAGCACCGCTTCCTTTTCACCATCAGGTCGCCAAATCGGCGGCAAGCCCTGCTTCCACTCCTCGGAAATGCCAAGATCGACGCGGTAACGGCTGGCGGAGCCGTCATTCCATTCGTCCTCATCACTTTCCAAGGTCACCCCTTCTTCAGCACGAACCGTCATGTCGAGAGGAAGCTTCTGGTTCAGCAAGTTTTTCATCTCGACGATCAGAGAGGCTTGTACATCTCCCCACGAGTGCTCGAGATAGGGATTCATTCCTGGGAAAGGGTTATCAGGCAGGATCGAGGTGGCCATGGAGGTAGTCATAACGTCTCGTGACAGGATTTTCAATTCATGCCTTCGTCTCCGCTTTCACCCATCGTGCGTAAGTCTCTGCCACCTGCTCCGGCCGCAGCGCCACGATCTCTGGCACGTCATAAGGATGCATCTCCCGCAGTTTGTTCTCAAAGGCAGGCCACGCTTCCGCCGTCGTCTTGAAAACCGCCAGCACCTCCCCTGCCCTTTCCACCGAGCCTTGCCATCGGTAGATGGATTCGATGCCCGGCAGTAGATTCACACACGCCGCCAACCGAGTCTCCACGAGAGCCGTGCCG
>JBEIGR010000279.1:0-7026 GCA_040381795.1 Verrucomicrobiaceae bacterium
CGCGGATGTGGGAGAGCACCGTGAACCGCGCCACCGCAAACGCCCAAGGCAGAAACTCCGTCGCCGCATCCCAGTCCGCCGCCTTCTCCCACAGCTTCACACACGTCGCCTGCAAAGCCTCCTGCGCATCCTGCCGATTTGCCAACTGCGCATGACAAAACGCCTCCAACGCCGGTTGATGCCGGGTCAGCGCCGCGATGAATCTCGCTTGGTCAAAGTCAGGTTGTGCCATGTCATGAGGCTTATTCCGCGAGCGGCTTGGCTGGTCACATTTTTCTTCTCAAACGAGGAAGTGAGGGGCGAGCAGCAGGCCGGTGAGGAGTGTCAGGGTGGGTTTCAAAGTGCAATTTTCAATGTTGGGTGATCGTGGGCGTGACATGGATGTCATCGAGTTCGATGCCTTGGTTGCCGCCGTTCTGCATCCAGAGGAGTTTGCGCTTGGCGGCATTGAAATTGGCTCGTTTGAGCGTTTTGGCCCACGTGGTGCCATCAAGGGTGATGATGACCTCCTCGCCGTGGAAGACGAGTTTCACCTCGCGCCAGGCGTTGGCGGTCAGATCGACTTTTTCGAGCGGCAGGATTTCATTCAGCCGGTAAGCGCCGCTTTTCGGATCTGCTGGACGGTCGGTGTTTTGCCGCATCGGATGATTCGCGTCTTTCGAGTGGGCATCAATCTGCAACTGCACGCCGTCGCGCAGCAGCTTCACGCGCAGCATGTGATCCTCGCTGCCGAAGCCATCATCGCCATCGACGAAGAACCACAGCATGCCGCCAGCGGCGAGGTGGCGGTAGCGGAACGAGATCGTAAGGTCCCTGCCCTGCACGGGGAGATAGACCATCGGCGGGTATTTGCCGCCGCTTGAGCCGCGCGTCCACAAAACGCCGTCGCGCACCTCGGTGTTCTTGTTCGGAATGGGCGTGAGGAAGCGCATGGCATCGAACGGTGTTTCGAAGGTCTCGTGAATGGATCTGAGATCAGGCTTTTGTATGGGCATGGCGGCGTTCACCTCGGCACGCCAGTCCTGGAGCTTCTTGCGAAGTTCGGCAGCTTTCTCCGGCTCCTTCGCCGCGAGGTTCTGCTTCTCCCCGATGTCGTTCTTCAGGTTGTAAAGCTCGATGCGGTTGTCCTCGAAGAACTCGATGAGTTTCCAATCGCCGGCACGCAGGGATCCCATCGGGGTTGCCACGTTGGAATGGTAGTGGGGAAAATGCCACTGGAGAGCGTCGCGGTCGAGTGTGCCGGTTCCTTTGAGCAACGGGGCGAGGCTCAAGCCATCCCGATGTTGCGAGGGACGGGCCGGCAGACCGGCCATGTCGAGCAGCGTCGGATAGAGGTCCATGCTGATGACGGGCACAGCGGAGGTGCCTCCTGTCGGCGTGACGCCGGGCCACTTGATGATGAGGGGCACGCGCGTGCCGCCTTCGTAGAGCATGGCCTTGCCGCCACGCGCGGGGGAGTTATCGGTGGCGGTGACGGTCTTCTTACCCTCGCGCACTGACCGCAGGCCACCGTTGTCAGAAGTGAGGATGATGATGGTTTTTTCGGCGAGGCTGAGTTCGTCGAGGGTTTGCAGCACGCGGCGGACGGATTGGTCGAGGGTCTCGATCATCGCGGCCATCTTGGGATGGTTCTGGCCGGTGGCTGGCGCTTTCGCGCGATAGGTGGTGGTCAACGCCTCGTCGGCTTCATAGGGCACGTGGACGGTGTGATGACAGACGGAGGTGAGAAAGGGTTCCTTCGCGTGTGCCCGCATGAACGCGATGGCGGCATCGGTGAGCTGCGTCACGTTCTTGTCCTGGTGGTTCTTCGCAGGCGTGGCATCCATGGTGACATCGAAGCCCTGTTTGTCCGGCCCGAAGTCGGGGCCGCCGACGTGCCATTTGCCGAAATGACCGGTCGCGTAGCCGGCTGCCTTGAGCGCCTCGGCGAAAGTCACTTCCTCCAGCGGCAGGTTTTGAATCCAGCCGGCGGTCTTCAGCTTGCGGCTGGGCGACGGTTGTTCCCCGCCCATGATGTGCGTGAACCGGAGGCGCGCGGGATATTTGCCGGTGAGAATCGCCGCACGCGTCGGCGAGCAGACCGCGCAGGCGGCATACGCCTCCGTGAAACGCACGCCTTCCCTAGCGAGACGATCAATGTTCGGCGTCTGGTAAAACGTGCTGCCCTGGCAGCCGAGATCCTTCCAGCCGAGGTCATCAATCAGAAAGAGGATGATGTTAGGCCTTGGCTTCGTTGTGTCGGCAGCTTGGAGCGCTACAAGGGGCGCGAGCAGCAGGGCGAAAAGGATGCGTTTCATGGTCAGGTTTCTTTTGTGCGATTCGGTGAACGGTTTGTAACTGCAACAGCTTGGCTTGACCAACGAACGGCTCATCCTGATCGGCGGAAGGCGGCTCATCGCCCTGGAAGCCCTCGCTTGAGAAGTGATTCAATCCCCTGAAACCAACTCTCGGCCATCTTTTCATAGAGTGGGTTGGTCGGGTGATTACGTCCGTTGGACAAGCGCGCGGCATCAATGGATTGAGGGTCTTCCGGCTTGGTGAGAAAGTGCGTATATTGGTCAACGGTGCTGATGGCATGTCCCTTGGCGGAGAACGTCGGAACCAGTTTCTCTCGAATGTGGCTGTTGTAGGAGAGAATGTGCTGGTTGAATCTGCTCGACGGCGGGATTTGGGCGACGATGAGCGCGACCTCCTTCCTGGCATCAAAGATGGTCTGAACCAGGGAGTCCAACTTCCGCGGACTCTCGGCGGAAATTCCGTTGATGCCGATCAGCAGAAGGATGATGTCCGGTTGCTCCTGGGTGATCCACTTGGCAACGTGGCCGCGTAGGCCCTCGATACTGAAGCCTCCATGCCCATGGTGACCGTTCTGGTTCAATGGCCTCAAATCGAAGACCGGGCTCACCGTGCCGCCATGGGTCGGGTCGCCAAACCTCTTTGGGTTGGTGAACGGCTCCTTGGAACTCCCGACAAACGTGAAGTCATGTCCCGCCTCCTTCAGCCGCTTATACAGACCGCTGCGATAGCCGAACTCAAAGGGATGCGACCAGGCGGGGTTGTCCGTGAATCCCACGGTGATCGAATCGCCCAGGGGCATCATCCGAAGCCGGGCCATCTTCACCGGTTGGAACTTCGAGGCTTTGGTCGAATCCTCCGAAACCGCAGCTCCGCGGAGAACCCTGACTTCAACAGGGATGTTCGGCCTTTGCTTTGGCGCAGGATCAGCGGCGTGCAGCGCGGCCAGCGGCGCGAGGAGCAGGGCGGTGATGAGGGGGAGGGGGTGTTTCATAGCCATCAAGGTTGAGTCATTTCAGCGCGGACCGACTCGATGAGCAGGCCGGAGTCGCGGTCAGCAGAGGTGGATTGGAAATGGAGGTAGCTGATGCCGTGGAGAGCGCTGCGAGTGACCGGCAGCTTGGCGAAGGGCTGGCCATCGAGTGTGACTTCGATCTCCGCGCCTGCTTCAGCGGACTTCCAGGGAATCTCAGGGTGTGCCATTGCTGCGGCTTGAGTTTGCCTCCTGAGGCGAGATCGAGATGTCCCATCGCGAGCGATGCCACGGTGGGGATGTCTTGCAGGGAAGCAGATCGAATGAAGAGGGCTGTGTCGGTCATGAGTTCAATGCATCAGTTCCACCCTGCTCATCATTACGGCCTGTCCGCGCAGCAGCACGCGCTCACCTTGCACACTCAGCTTCACGATGCCGCCGCGTTCGCTTGCTTGGTAGGCGGTGAAGTCCGCCTTGCCGAGTTTCGCCTGCCAATACGGACCGAGGGCACAATGGGCGGAACCGGTCACGGGATCTTCATTTACCCCTGCGGCTGGGGCGAAGAAACGGGAAAGGAAATCGTGCTCAGGCGATTCGCTCCGGCAGGTGACGATGACCCCACGCACGGGCAGGACAGAGAGTGCGGTGAAGTTGGGCTTCAGCCCACGGAGCACCGTTTCATTCGCGACTTCCACGAGGTAATCCATGCCGTTGAGACCACAGGCTATTAGCTCGCAGCCCAAGGCTTCGGCGAGTCCTGTCGGAGCCGCGCATGGCTCGCAGCTTTTCGCCGGGAAATCCATGGCAATCCACTCGCCTTCGCTCCGGCACGTCAGCCAGCCGCTTAGGGTTTGAAAACGCGCTGCTTCATCGGGCTTCAACACGCCGGTCTCCCAGAGTGTGAAGGCACTCGCCAGCGTGGCATGACCGCAGAGCTTCACTTCCACCGCTGGAGTCAGCCATCGAAGCGAGAAGCCGCCTTCGATGGGATGAAGGAATGCGGTCTCCGAAAGGTTCATCTCCCGCGCGACGAGTTTCATCCACGTTTCGTCAGCGGGGTGTTCAAGCAGACAAACGGCAGCGGGATTGCCGCCGAATGGTTTGTCGGTGAAAGCGTCGATGATGTGAAATGTCTGGCTCATACCGTAACTCCATTCGGAGCATTAAAATCATCGTCCACTGCTCGGCGGAGAGAGAGGCTGACAGGTTCAGCGGCGTGCAACGCGGCCGGCGGCGCGAGCAGGAGGGTGACGATGAGTGTGAGTGTTCGTTTCATGTTCAGAAGGTCCAGCGACGCGGTTCGCCCTGGGGTGGGGTGAGAATGATGTCGTCGAGGTCAACGGACGCGGATCCTGAGGGGAGGTAGAGCCGCAGGATGCCGGCCTTTTCCTTGACGGGCAGTTCGATGGTCACGGTCTCCCATTCGGATTCGCCCGCCACCTTGTAGGGCACGGAGAGCGTCTCGGTGGCACCCGCCTCGTTTAGCAGCGTGACTTTTCCTTCTCCGGCCTGTGGCGCGCGGACATGGAAGGAGAAGCGGGCGGTGCCGGTGGTCAGTCCCGCGCCGACGCCGAGGAAGGAGCTAGCCCCCTTGGCTTGCACGTTGAGGACACCGTCGCGCACGACGGCCGCTCCGGCACGGTTCTTCCATCCGCCGGGCAGGTCATCGGGCGCGGGCGCTTTCTTCTTGGGCGCGGGCTTGGAGTTACGAGGGACATCGCGGAAGTTGGGATTGAGCTTCGGGATGACGGCCTCGGTGTCTTTCAGAAAGCCGTCGAGCACGCCGTTGAGCCTGGCGGCGACCTCGGGCTTCTCTCTGGCGAGGTTGTGGCGTTCGCCGGGATCTTTGGAGAGGTCGTAGAGTTCGAGTTCGTCGGACCCGTCGTCGGCCCGCGCGTAAAAGCGGATGAGCTTCAGGTCGCCCTCGCGCACGTAGGAGCCGGCGTAGAAGCCGTCCATGACGGCATCGCGCGCCGCGTCGCCGTGCGGGAAGTGGCAGAAGATTTGCGTCCGTGGCGAAGCACCGCCGGCGAGGGCCGCAGTCTGGTCGAACCCATCCGTCTTTTGGTCCGCTTTTGGCGATGCACCGCAGACATTGAGCAAGGTGGGATAGAGGTCGGTGGACTGAATGAGAAAGTCGGCAGTCGTTCCTGCCTTTACTTTGCCGGGCCAGACGACGATGCCGGGCTCGCGCGTGCCGCCTTCATAGAGAGAGGCCTTGCCGCTGCGGTAGGGCAGATTGCTGGTGGCGGGGATCTCTGCGTAACCCATGGGATCGGTTTGCTTGGGCGGGTAGGCGTAGCCGCCGTTGTCGGACCAGAAGATGATGAGCGTGTTGTCCGCCTCGCCGGATTCCTCGAGGTGGCGCAGGAGCCGGCCCACGGCTTCATCCATGCTCTTCACCATCGCGGCGTAGAGCGGATTCTTCTGCGGGTTGGCGGGGTCGGTCTTCTTTTTGAAGTGCTCGATGTCGTCCGGGCGCGCGTTCCACGGCGAGTGGACGGAGAAGAGCCAGAAGTTTAAGAAGAAGGGACGGCCCTTGCTGTTGCGGATGAACTGACCGGCCTCGTCGGCCATGCGCTCGTCCACATGGCGGCCCGCCTCGTCCTTGATCGCGGGGTCGCTGATGAACTTCGTCCAGGGCGCGAAGTAGCCGCCGCCGGGACCGGGTGCTCTCGGGGTGTGGGGCCAGTCGACGTCGAAGCCCTGGTCCTTCGGTTCGTAGGTGTCGCCGGGAGCCATGTTGTGCCCGAGGTGCCACTTTCCAAAATGACCGGTGGCGTAGCCCGCGCCCTTGAGCGCCTCGGCGAGAGTGTGGTAGTCGGGCTTCAGACGCGTGACCGAGTTTGCGACGTCCACCCGCGCGTTGCCCGACAAGAGCTGCTTCTTGAGGATCACTTTCGGGAGGTGGCAGCCGGGAGCGGTGATGCCGGTGCGCGCGGGGTGCTGGCCGGTCATGATGCTCGAGCGCGTGGGGGAGCAGAGCGGACTGGCGGAGTAGGCATGGGTCAGCCGCACGCCCCGCGAAGCGAGGCGGTCGAGGTTCGGTGTCTCGTAGTAGGTGCTGCCGAAGCAGCCCAGGTCACGGGCTCCCAGGTCATCGGCGAGGATCAGCAGGACATTGGGACGGTCCGCTGCTAAGGCCGCCAGCGGCGCGAGCAGCAGGGCGGTGAAGAGGAAAAAGAGATGTTTCATGGTTTTGGTAGTGGTTTCTGTTGAGCTTGAGCTTTGGCGGAGGAGAGACCGACGACTTCCCGCACGGCTTCCAGATATTTCATGCCGTGGACGGTGTCCGGCTCCAGGTAGCTGCCTTCTCCCCATTCGTTCCAGGAATTGAGGGTGATGATGCGGGCGCTGGGTGGGTTCTTGAGCGTGAGTTCTTTCGCGCGCTGCAGGGCGCTGCGGAACCGATCCGGTGTGTTATTGACGATGACCGGCCCGAAGGGGTAGCCGCGCTTAGTGTTCATCCAATCCGCATCCGCCGGGCAACGCGGAGAACTGTCCCAGCCCATGGAGACATTCAAATGATAGGGCACTGGAAGGGCGGAGGCTGGATTCTCCAAGCCATTCCAGCCACCGCCCGTAGTCACCGCACGGAAATAGCCGTTCTCGGCGGAGGCGTAATCTGTCTTGGGAAAGCCCGGCAGCGGGTAGTGATGAATCCAGGTGTAAGTGGTCACGCTATCCAGTCCCAGAGCCTGGATGACGGCAGGACTTTCTTTCCCACCCAGGCCAGAAAGCACCGCGTTCAGGTGCAG
>JBEIGR010000280.1:0-7019 GCA_040381795.1 Verrucomicrobiaceae bacterium
AGCCGAGAACCATGAAGCCGCGCCCGATGCGCAACTCAAATTGAAGGTATCCCACCAATGTGATCACCACCAGCGCCAGCAGGAAGGCGAACACCAGCATGAGCGCGTGAGTCCGGTAGGACGACCGGCGATGGGACTCCACCGAGTACAGGCCCATGATGTAGATGATCGACACCAAGCTCACCGCTCCCGCTGTGATGGCCGGCACATAGTCATCAATGCGCCAAAAGATGGAAAAACGCACGAAATTGGCCAGAAGATAAGCCCCCACAAACATCACCAGATCACGACCAGCGCGGATTGCTATCTTTAACCAGGGGCCTGATATTGAATTTTGCATAGATGAGTTTCAGGAGAATGGAGAGCTACGATGAGGAAAATAAACCCGCCTAGGGCGTGAAGGAAAAATCTAATGTGATTTATTTTATGAGCGCAATGCCTAAGCGTGTTTTTGAGAGTGGGCAACCGGATGCAATTAAAATTCAATTCAGCTACTCATTACTGGGCTGAAAAATGCATTTTTATGTGTGCGCTTTTTTGAGGACATGAAGACCGAGAAGACCAACGGAAAATGTGACAAACAGAGCCAGAACATGACACCAAAATAGCAAGTTGTGTACCAGATTCAAGTTGCTGAAACCTGACATAGACCACTGAGCGCCGATATAACCTGCCAGTCCCAAGCACCAACCCACACTTGTAAGTAGCGTGAAAAACAGCACGCCTTCGTCCAGATAGATCAGTTTCCGGGTCAGGCTCTTCGGCTTGTCCTTGCTTTGGAGATACAGCATGCAGCTAAAGAGATAAAACTGCGCACCGAAGATGCCAGCAAGCAGCAGCAGTGCCTGGGTGTGCATGTCAAAGATATGAAAAATGCCTGCTACGCTGATTGGCCCGGTGATGAAGGCGGTGATCTGCATGACTGTGGCGAGCAGCAGGGTGGTGAACCCTAGCATCTCAAACAGGGCCGGCTTCTCGGAGAAAATAAAAAGCAGGTGCCTCATGCCATCCCGCCATGTGCGAAGATGGGCCACGCGCCCCTCCGGTCCCTTTCGCAGTCCGGAGGGAATCTCCACGGATTTGGCACCGCATTTTAATGCCTTGATGAGGAGTTCGGAAGCAAACTCCATGCCGTTGGATCTGATCTTCCAGGTTTCATAGGAGCTTTTGCGGATGCAGCGGAAACCCGAGTTGCAGTCCGACAGGTGGCCATTGAAGAGGCGGTTGATGAGCCAAGTCAACACCGGAGTCCCGGCCCAGCGGTGCAAAAAAGGCATCGCCCCTGGAGCAATCCGTCCGGCCATCCGAGACGCAATGGCCATGTCCGCGTTGTGCTCGTGGGCCGCAGCATACAGACGGGCGGCATCCTCATAAAGATAAGTGTTATCCGAGTCAGCAAACATCACATAATAGCCGAAGCTGGCATCAATCCCTGCGCGAAGTGCGGCTCCATAACCCCGCTGGGCAACAGGAATCACGCGACATCCTTTTGCTAGTGCAATTTCTTGGGAATTGTCCGTACTGCCGTTGTCAGCCACGACGATTTCATAGCGAACCCCGCTTTTTGCAAGGCTCTCACTCACCTGTTGAATACATGTTCCCAAGGTTGCCTCTTCGTTGAGGCAGGGGAAAACAAAACTCAAATCAAAAGCAGGCGCTTCTGATCCGTTGCTAATATCGAGGGTATGATCGTCTGCCATGGATTGGGTCTCCTCAATCCGAATTCATGGAACTGCAACTCCCACTTGCTCAGAAACGTTTTTCTTTGGCTTGAGGCGGGCGGTGGGCCAAGACAAGAGCGAGTTGGCCGGGATCTTCTGGGTTGGGTGGACGGGTATAGGGATCGAGGAATCGTCGATCCAGATCCATAGATCTCGGTAGGTAAAGAGGTTCCAGTGCAGCAGCCCAGCAGATTAGACAAGGCCCAGCCGAGCTTGGGGCGGAACTTCAGAAGCTTGTGCAGCGCGATGCTGATCAAGGCTTTACAATTCTGGATACGCTCGGTGTGGGCGCTGGTGCCCGCCTCAAATCCTTCATCGCCGAAGCCACCCGCTACGCCAGCTTCACCCACCTGCTGCCACCCAAGCCCGTGGACGAAAAGACCCGCCAAATGGGGCAGGTGCTCCTGAAGGCGATGGGCGTGAAGGTGATCCCGCTCAAGCGTTGAGGCAGGCTGAAATGGCCGGCTCTTTACAACTTTATTTTCCCATGGCGAGACGTTGGGTGAACTTCATCGGCAGGCCAGCGGCGAGGATGGCGGTCTGGGCGGCCGAGACATCGTAGGCGACTCTGCGCCACCAAACGTCCTGCCTGTCACGGCGGTAGATGAGGTAGCAGGCACGTTCTTCCGAATGAAGAGTGGGTCGGACAGTGTGCGCGTGATCATTAAAACCAACACTACTCGCGAGAAACTCGTCCCCATCCTGTTGAAATTGGGATTCGTTGAATAGCCTCTAAACTAAAGTCGATGAATTAGGTGCCTCGCGGAACCGATGCGATAGCTAAAAATTGAGTCAGCGTTCACGGACACGCCAGAAGAGCTGCTGTGCACCGCCTGATCCTTTGAATTTGGTTACCTGGCGGTCATTGCCGTAAATGGTTTCCTGCACAGTCCAAGTCTGCATGTCAGGGGACGATTCGATGTCGTAGCGAAAGCCGGAGGCGGCATGAAAATTCAGCTCCATGGCGATCTGGTTGGTTAAAGTAAAGGTTCCGGCGAGCGGTGTGATGTTGGTGTTTGTGTTGGTCGTGCCGCTGATGACATGGGTGGAGATGGTCCGGGATCGCAGTCCAGGGACGCTGACAGAGACCTGATGCAGCCCGGCGGGCAACCCACTGATGGTGTAGATGCCCTGGGCGTCCGTCGTCACCTCCTGGTCATAGATGCGGACGATCGCTCCTGGGATGACCTGGGAGGTGACGGGGTGCCGCACACGCCCGCTGACTGCTCCGGTGTGCTGAAAGCTCGAGCGGTTGATGAGCAGCTTCACGAAATCAATGGCATAGCCGTCCCCCGCGCCAGTGCTGTCGTCATCGATGCGTATTTCCAGCCGTCCGGTGCTCACCTGGCTGAGGAGATCTCCCTCGAGTCGCAGCGTGACCATCCGGCCAATGGGGCCCGTCTGGTTGATGGCATTGACCACCGTTTCCAACGCTGGCACCCGCAGGCCATTGAGGGTGACGTAGTAGAGGCTACCCCAAACGGGAGCCTGGAAATCATCCACAAACATCTGAAGGCAGGCATTGGTGATGGTCGCTGGAGGCGTGTATTCGAGCACGATCGGGCGCACACTGTTGGCGGGGCGGCTGGTGTCCCGGGTGTAGCCGTCGTCGCCGCTGGGTGGGTTGCCACGAAAGCTGGAGATGACCATGATGCGGTCGGTGCCATCGGGATCGGCGGGGTCCATTGTCCAAGGCCAGGTGTGGGAGGAGGTGCTATTGCCGGAAAAGGGATTGAAACCCGCAGACCAACCGAAGCCGAGGTTATCAATGTCTCCCGTGCGGGCCATAAAGGCCGCTTCCGGAGTGTTGCTCATTTCGACGTGTTTCAGGCTCCAGTTTCCATCTTCAGGCGTCACCGTCTGGGCGGAGAGCTGGATGGTAAAGAGCAGCAGGAGAAGTGTGGCAGCGGTGGTTTTCATGAGGGATGTCCGTGGTCAAATCACTCACTGCAAGGACATCCACTGACGTTGATTTCACGATTTCTGAAAAAAGATTCACTCAAACATAGCGAGCTGCTTCTCGGCTGCCTGGAGCAGTTTTTCTGCCTTGGCCGCACGGGGCTCCGGGAGGGCCTTCAGCTCTGCGATGCACGTTTCCAGCATGGCACGGGCCTCTGACTGGCGATCCATCGCGATGAGCAAGCTGACGAGCTGCTGTGCATCAGCATGCCGCTGAATGCTTTCAGCTTCATGCTGCCTCATGAGCGCCACTAAAGACCTCAAACTGGCCTCGGTAGCAGGAAAGGCCTTTTGCACCCGCTGAGCACGAGCGAGGGCGCGTAGCACGGGGATAGCCTCCGCTGGCAGGGCACCTCCGGAGGCTGTGGGAAGGCGCTGCAAAGTGTCTTCGCAGAGCTGGCGGGCTTCGGTATGCCGCGCTGTGCTGCTTAGCTGCGTGGCGTGTGAAGCTATGGCCGCGAGACTGATTTCATGCCGCGGGCCGAGCCGCTTCTCGCATTCCCGCATCCAGTCAAAACTGGCAGCGATGATGGCGGCTTCATCCATGCGTTCCTTGTGCAGCTTGATCAAAAATGTCTGCGCCTCCCTGACTCCCCTTTCAGCGGGGCCTACGGCATCCACAAACGCTTTCACCGCCTCAGCCGATGCCGTGGCGGCTTCATCGAGATGTTTCAAGCTGTGACTGATCTCAGCGAACTGCTGCAGGCTCCTCGCGAGGGCCAGATTGCGAACGGTGAAGCTTTCCCGGGCAATTCGGATGTTCTCACGGCTGATCTTCAGCGCCTCCTCATGACGCTTCAATGCGATCAGGGCCTCGGCGAGTTCGATGCGCACATAGACGCGGGTGCCCTCAAGAAAACCCGCCGGCTTCTGGGCGCACCACATCTCCACCTGGGTCAGCACGTCATGGGCGTCCTTCGCACGACCTGAACGGTTGAAGAGAAGGCCAAGAACAAAATGGGACGTGATCGTGCGGGCGTCGTCCCTGCCAAAGTGGGCCAGCATCCAGTCAGCAATCCTCTTTGCTGAATCAATCAGGGCGGCCTTGTCGGTGCTGATCTGAGATTCCTGCCGCAACAAGGCAAGCCGCAGGGTCCACAGGCGCTCATCTTCCGCCGGCAAAGCCTGCTCGGCGAGCTGCAAGGCCTGGCGCTGCATATCCACTGCCTCGCGATTCGGAGCAAAGTGGCCCAGCGCGGAAAGCATCATGGCCTTTCGCACGGGATCACCCTGAAAGTGACTGACTCGCTCCGTGACGGCCCGGCGTAATTCCTCGTGGGTGAGATTCCTGCCGCTGCGAATGCGCCCCATGTCCGCCATGGTCTCGATGAGCGCATGGGTGGCCGCATCGGCATCGTGAAGCTGTCGCCTTGCCTCCATGGCACTGTCTTCCGCAGCCCGCTGCGCCTGACTTGCCAGCGCAGCATGCCAGAGAGCCAAAGCCGTGCCTCCCAGCAAGGCGAGCACACTCACACCCACAGCCAGTGCGCCCGCGCGATGTCGCCGCATCCATCGCTGAGTGAGGTAAGCCCAGTTCGGTGCACGAGCACGCACGGGTTCATGGTTTAGAAACCTCTCGACGTCCTCTGCCAGAGCCGCAGCAGAGTCATAGCGGAGGTCACGCTCCTTTGCCATGGCCCGCCGGGTGATGAGTTCCAGATCGATGCTGATCTCTCGCCGCACATGCGTGGGCCTCACTGGCTCCACCTCGCGGATGCAACGGCGCATTTCATCCTGACCTGCTGCTGCGAACTCCTTCGGATCAAAGGGCGGTCTTTCGGTCAGCAGTTCGTAAAGCAGGGCACCGAGGGCATAAACATCGCTGCGGGTGTCGAGGTCACTGCTGGCCGCGGCCTGCTCCGGACTCATGTAAATCGGTGATCCCATCACATCCCCGAGTCGAGTCGCCAGCGTCAGCTCGGTGAGCCGATCCGTGGTGATGGCCTTGGCAATGCCGAAATCGATGATCTTTGGCACCACCTCGTCATCCACGGCCTTCACCAGCACATTGGAGGGCTTCAGATCCCGGTGAATCATCCCTTTTTGATGCGCATGCTCCACCCCGGCGCAGACTTTTTGAAACAACCTCAACCGCTGCTCCAGCGCCAGCCCATGCTCCCGGGCGTAGTGCGTGATCGTGGTGCCGCGCACCAGTTCCATGACAAAAAAAGGCCGTCCGCTAGGCGTCATGCCCGCATCCAGCACTTGAGCGATGCAGGGGTGGTTCATGCGAGCCAGAGTCGCTCTTTCCAGCTCGAACCGAGCCATGACTTCCAGCGTGCTCATGCCCAGCTTGATGATTTTCAGAGCCACCTCGCGCTCCAGTGGCTCCGTCTGCCTGGCCTCCCAAACGGTGCCAAATCCGCCCTCGCCCAGCTTTTGCACCAGTGTGTAGATACCCACGACATCCCCCGGGCTTTCCGCCTCGACAGGCGGGCGCAGCGTGCTCGCCAGCATCGCGGCGGCGCTGGCATCATCAGTCACTGGGTTTGTGGTATGCATCAGATCCGAGTTACTTCACCAAATGTCGGCAAAGATTTCATCCAAGACGACTCGAAAATCATGAAAAGCGACTTCGCAGTTGTCCGGGTAATCTTGATACGGCTAAAGTGGCTGAGCTTCGATATCCGCCTCATGGACTTCCAGACCACCCAATGGACCCGCGTCATCCGCTCGGCCAATAGCAGCACTCCAGAAGGAGCGGCTGCTTTGGAAAAGCTTTGTCGCGACTATTGGCCGCCGCTTTTTGAGTATGTGCGAAGCTTCGGCGTCCCCCATGCCGACGCGGAAGATCTGACGCAGTCCTTCTTCTCCAAACTCCTCACCAGCGGGCTGCAAGCCCAGGCCGACCGTGAGCGCGGCCGTTTCCGCACCTTTTTACTCACCGCCATCAAGCGCTTCATGATGAACGAGCACCGCCGTGACACTCGGCAGAAGCGCGGCGGCCCCGACAAAGAAGAACTCACCCTCGATGCCATCCCTGAGCCCTCAGGTGCGGACGACAGCCCTGATCGTGCCTTTGATCGCAAGTGGGCCCACACCCTCCTCGCACATGTCATGGATCACCTCCGGCTAGAGTGTGAAAGCTCCGGCCATGGCAGCCGCTTTGCCGTGCTCTCTCCCCTGATTTTCGGCTCCTCCCGCGGCGACGGGGCCGAGCAAGCCGACGCGGAAAAACTCGGCCTCAGTGTTGCCTCCACTCGTGTCGCCCTCAGTCGACTGCGCCAACGCTACCGCGACCTCCTCCGCGCCGAAGTCGCCCGCCTCGTCGATTCCCCCGATGAAGTGGACGACGAACTCGCCCACCTCATGCTGGCGCTTTCCTAGCGGAGGGTTGAT
>JBEIGR010000281.1:0-7010 GCA_040381795.1 Verrucomicrobiaceae bacterium
CCACCAACGTCGCCGAGACCAGCATCACCATCGACGGCATCCGCCATGTCGTGGACAGCGGCATCGCCCGCGTGGCTCGTTACGATGCCGAGCGCGGCATCGGCACGCTCTTGCTGGAGCCCATCAGCCGCGCCAGTGCGGATCAGCGCAAAGGCCGCGCCGGACGCACCGCACCGGGCACGTGTCATCGCCTTTGGACCGTCATCAGCCACAAAGACCGCGACGAGCGCAACACGCCCGAGATTCAGCGCAGCGACCTCGCGGAGGTCGTGCTGCTGCTGCACTCGCTCGGCATCCGCGAGGCCGCCAGCTTTGACTGGCTCGACAAACCCGATCCGCAGGCCGTGCAGCGAGCCGAGCGCCTGCTCACCATGCTCGGTGCGCTGCTCGATGCCGATCTGACGCCCATCGGGCATCAAATGCGGCGGCTGCCCATGCATCCGCGTTACTCACGCATGCTGATCGAGGCCAGCCAACGCGGCTGCGTGGCCGATGCCGCCCTCTGCGCCGCCTTGGTGAGCGGTCGCGACCTTCTCGCCCGGCTCGACCGCGATGACGTCAGCACCCAAGCCGCCCGCGAGATGTTCGAGGAGAGCGCGGACTCCGACTTCATCACGCTGATGCGAGCCTACGACTTCGCCAAAGCGAACGCCTTCAGCTTCGACCGCTGCCGCAGCTACGGCATCAATGCCCAAGTCGCCCGCCAGGTGGAGCAGACCTTCCAGCAGATCATGCACGCCGCGCAGCAGCAGCGTCTCGATGACCGTGAAGCCGCTCGGACCCAAGAAGAGCCGAACAAAGCAAGCACCGCAGAGATAGGAAGGACGCAGAGAATGGATTCAGAAGGTAATCCTCTGCGCCCTTCGAATCTCGGCGGTGCAAATCTGTCTTCCCCTAAACCGAACGAAGCCCTCCTGCGTTGCCTCATGGCCGGTTTCGTCGATCAACTCGCCAAACGCCGCGTCCCAGGCAAACCCGAGTGCGATCTAACCGATCAACGCAGCGGCCAGCTCGTACGCGAAAGCGTGGTGACTGACGCCGCCTATTTCGTCGCCGCCAATCTGCGCGAAACACCTTCACGCCAGACTCTCCTCAGTCTCGCCACCGCCGTGCAGCCCGCATGGATCGCCGAGATGTTCCCGCAGCATCTGAGCACCACCATCGAGCACCTCTTCGATGCCCAAAACAAACGCGTCGCCGCGATGAAGCTCGTGCGCTACCGCGATCTCGTCATCGAGCAAAAAGCCCAGCAGCGCGACCTCGATCCTGTCGCCAGCGGACGCTGCCTCGCCGAAGCCCACCGTGCCGGAGCCTTCGAGCTGCCGCTCATGGATCACCGGCTGAAACAATTCATCGCCCGCGTGAACCTCGTCCACGCCACCCTGCCCGAGCTGGAGTTCGCCCCCTTCGACGAAACCGCCATCACCACCTGCCTCGCCCGCGCCTTCACCGGCCTCACCCTCGTCAAAGAGGCCCAAGCCGCGCCCCTTTTGCCCGCCTTCCATCAGCATCTCGACAAAGGCCAAGTCAGTTGGCTCGACGAATTGGTGCCCCTCACCCTCCCCTGGCCCGGCGGCGGCCCCATCAAGCTCAGCTACGTCAACGACACCCCCGAAGCCCAAGTGAAGCTCCAAGACTTATGGCATCAAACTAGTGAAACAGCCCAATGATACGTCGGCGGCAAAACCCCGGTTTCACGGGAAGATTCGTGGCCCAATACCCTTGAAATCACCAAAGGGTATGAGTGGAGGGCCGATTTTCGGCCTTGTTAAGAAAGATGAAAAAAACGTCGATTGCTATCTCGTTGCAGTTCAGCACAGCAAGGGAGACGGGGATTCTGATAACATCTTTGGCTCGCTAATTGATGAGATTTGGAGTGACGTGGCCCGGTCTGCAATAAGTGGTGGCGAAAATACAATCTCCCCAGACACCCTAATGATTTGCGGCATTCCTGCTACAGCCGACGATTGAAACTGAGTGCCTGCTTCTTGCTTTGTGATGTAGCGGTACGATGAGACCTGCTGGGATGCCTCCTTCAACGTGCCGTTATCGAGGGAATACGTCGGCACCACGATGGCCCAGCCCTTGTCCTTGCCCAGCTCGGCGCGCTCGAAGTCATCGGAGAAGAGCAGTTCCTTCTTCTTCGCGATCGGCTCGGTGGGAATGGAGGGCAGCTTCGGCGCATCGGCGGCGAAGGTGGAGGCGGTGACAAGGCAGGCGAGCGTGAGGAAGCGGAGGTTCATGGGGGTGGGGAAACGTAGTTTGATGGGTTGCTTGTCAGCTCATTGAGTTTTCCTGGCCGTTTGCTTCCCTGCTTTGACTTCGCTCAGAGCGACTCGCTGCCGGGCGCGGACGACGGCTTGGTGGAGCTTTCGTTCGAGCTGCTTTTTCGGCAGCAGTTGCGTCCAGTAAGTCGCCACATGGATGCCGCTGCTGGCGAGTTCGAGCAGCTCGACGTGCTCATCGTTCTTGCCCGCACAGAGGATCATGCCCAGCGGCGCTTCCTCGCCGGGCTCGACGGCGTGGCGTTTGAGCCAGCCGAGATACAACTCCATCTGCCCTTTGTCCGCCGCCTCGAAGTCGCCGAGCTTGAGATCAATCGCGACGAGCCTTTTGAGCTTCCTATGGTAGAACAGCAGATCGAGGTAGTAGTCCCTGGCATCAATCTGCATCCGCTTCTGCCGCTCCAGGAAGGCAAAGCCGATGCCGAGTTCGAGGATGAAGCTCTCCACCTCGCGCAAGATCGCCGCCTCCACGTCCTTCTCGGCATAGGTGTCCTTCAGCCCGAGGAAGTCGAGGATGTATGGATCACGAAAGACGAGGTCGGGCGTCAGTTTGTCCTCGCTGCGCAGGGCGGCGAGTTCCTGCTTGATGAGCTTGTCCGGCTTCTTCGAGATCGCCGTGCGCTCGTAGAGCATCGAGCCAATTTTCTTCACCAACGTGCGCACACTCCAGTTCTCCATGCGGCACATCTCGGCGTAGAAGTCCCGCTTCAGTTCATCGTCGAGGTAGATGATCGAACGAAAATGGCTCCATCCCAATTTTGCACACAGCGTGTGCAAAATGTCGCGATCCGGGAATGCCTCTGCGAGCTTGACCATGTGAGCTAGGTTCCGCTGGCTGAACCCTCGACCAAACTCCTTCTCCAATTGTGCACTCAGTGTGTGCAAAATCTCCTTCCCGTAATCAGCACGCTTCTCCTTCAGCACGTCTGTGCGAATGCGAGTGCCGATCTCCCAATAAAGGAGCGTCAGCCCCGCGTTGACGGTCCTGGCAACGGCTTCGCGGGCCGTGAGGATGAGTTCGCGGACATCCGCAAGCAGCGGCGCGGCAAAGGCGGCGGGCTTGGGAGCGAGCGTGCGAGGTTTGGGCTTGGCGGGCATGGCAAGGGTAGAGTAGCGCGATCAGGCGGCTTCGGGAAAGGCGAATTGTCGGCGACGGGCGGCGAACATCCCCGACCGCCTCTATTCGGGCTGATCTTCGATCAGTCCATCTTCAGCGAGGAGTTTTGTCGTGTTTTACACCACGCCCCCTTTACCTTGCCGTCAGCTAATCAATGCTGGTGGCGCGAAACGAGCATCTGATTCCCCGGCGAGCACTGACAATCGGTCGCGTAGGTGCCTCCAGTGATGTTTTATTTGCCAACCATACTGCGATGGCTCTTTGATCAGGTCAAAAAGGTCCTTTCGCATGGATGCGAGGTCTCTGTCACCTTCACGTTGAGGGCTCAATGAGAGCAGCGCTCGCTCAAGGGTTCTGCTTCGAAGATACCAGTTGGAATTTAAACCTCCGTCATCCAACGCATTCGCAATGGCGACCTCAGGCTTCACCGCGCAAACATTCAAATCCAAGCGAAAACGCTGAGACACTAAATCGGCAAGGTTGCAAACCTCACTCATTCCAAGGGGCCGCTCAAACTGACGTGCGCGGTAACGCCACTTGAATTCACGGATGATCCGCAATTTTTCGGTGTCGCTTGATGAGAATATGCCAATCTCGCGCAACCCATCCAAGATGCCGCTCAGAGAAAATCGATAGATGCCATGATTGGCCAGCATCGCTACTCCCAGAGAGCGCAAGCCAACATGCATGACGTCTACAGCCCAGTAGCGACCCGCCTGGGAGTCGGGTATCTCGTCCAGAACATGTAGCAACTCACAGGACTGAGCAATTTCGTGACAGTAACTTGAGCGCACACTAAACTGACTCATCAATTCTCTAAATCGGTTCTGACCGTCACAAATAACCGATCCTTCGAGTTTCAGATGCTGGATGAAAAGCCCTTTTTGACTCACTGCACGCTCCAACCTGTTCCAAGTGAAGCAAACCGGAGACCATCCGAAACATTTGAATGTTTGCTGAGCGTTATGAAGTGCTTGGCGATCATCATCGACGACAAGAACGTCCTTATCGCTCATGCGGTCAAAGTCACGGCGCGCAGCCGAGCCAAAGACCACAATCGCTTTGTTGTTGCTTGGGATAGTCATCGAAAAACTTTCTTCACAATAATACTGGTCAACATGCCGAACCAGACGAGGCCAAGTAACGCTTCAGTTCCGGCAACCATCATGCCAACGGCAGTTGTGGGAGTGATGTCTCCATACCCCAAGGTCGTTAAGGTAATCAGTGTAAAATAGACTGCTTTCACATTGCCATTCACGTTTGCAATCTCCGGGGGAACTTTCATCACCAGGTTGGGCCAGAACCAAGTATTGAAGGCAACAAGACCCACGAAAAGAAGGGCCGACCAAAAGCTAAATCGCTTCAAGCTATGGCCGTAGCCGAGCAAAAATTCATAAAGCCAGTTTCGTGCGACTGGCCACGCCATTTCGCTGAACTTACAATCACCTCGGTGCCATTTTGAAAGCCACTCATAACGCAACCAAACTCTGAATTGCCAGTCGGCAGTTTGGAAAAAGTCGGGTTGATGTGTGCTTAGTGCATTTGAGCGAAGCTGCTGAAATACATGCACACCGATATTGGCATGTTTTACTGGATTAAAAATCCCAACGAAGATTTGTGGATCCACATAAGTGCTGACGAAGCGGACTTTGTGCAAATTGCAGCAGGTGAATTTGCAGTGATGAAACTCGCAGCGATCGAATTCACAACTCAGAAACAAGCAGTCTTCAAAAACACACTTTCTGAATTCAACCCCAATGAATGCGGTGTTGCTGAAGTTCACGTTTCGAAACGTCCTCTCTTTGACAACATTCTTGGGTCTTGTAGGCCTGAACTCATCCGGCTCATAATAGACATTCGCAACCTCGCCGCCGCTATCTACAAGACTGATAAGCTCTTGCTGGGACGACAACCGGGAGGCTGTCTTGGCGGAGTTGATATGAAAAAAGCTCTCTAACATAGACGAGTCAATTTAAGGGATTCCATTTTTCGACTCAGCGGGAAGCGGCGGCGCTCCATTCGTCGAGCTTCTGCTTCAGCAGTTCCTTGGAGGGCAGGTAGAGCTGATACTCTTTCGCGTGGATGTTGGCGTCTTTCGGCAGGGTGAGTTCGACGACGGTCTTTTTGGCGGATTTGCAGAGGAGGAGGCCGATGGTGGGGTTTTCCTCCGGGAGCTTCACCTCGCGGTCGTAGTAGTTCACATACATCTGCATCTGGCCGAGGTCCTGATGCGTGGCTTTGTCGAGCTTGAGGTCGATGATGACGTAGCAGCGGAGGAGGCGGTTGTAGAAGACGAGGTCCACGAAGTAGTGGTCCTCATCGAAGGTGAAGCGCTTCTGGCGGGCCTCGAAGAGGAAGCCTTTGCCGAGTTCGAGGAGGAAGTGCTCGAGGCGGTTGATGATGGCCTGCTCGAGGTCGGTCTCGGAGTAGCTGGCCTGCGCATCGAGGCCGAGGAACTCGAGGACGAGCGGCTCCTTCAGCAAATCCTCCGGCCTGACGATGACCTGGCCTTCTTTGGCAAGCCGCCGGATGCCTTCCTTGTCCCGGCTGAGCGCGAGGCGCTCGTAAAGGCAGGAGGCTTTCTGGCGCTTCAGCTCGCGGACATCCCAGTCTGCTTGACGAGATTCAATTTCATAGAAGCTGCGTTCGTCCGGGTCCTTGATGGTCATGAGCACGACGTAGTGCGACCAACTGAGGGTGAAGGGAGATTTCGTCTGGCGAATTGATGTGGGGACCAATTTCCCAGACGGTGTCTGGGAAATCTCAGAGTCAGCGGATTTTTCAGTCAGCGACTGAAAAATTGGGGCATCGAGTAATATCCCAGACGCTGTCTGGGATATTTGAGGCGCTCGGTTCTGCCACTCGAGGAAGAACTTCCGCATGTATTCGAGATTCGAACGCGAGAACCCTCTCCCAAATTCCTCTGTGAGCCTTGCCGAAAGCTCCTTCAACAACTCCGCGCCATACGCCGCACGCTTTGCGCCTTTTTGCTCGTGCTCGACGATGCTGCGGCCGATTTCGAAGTTGGTCATCACCTGAAAGGTGTCCACGACGGTGGACACGCCGCGCCGGGCGCTCTGAATGAGCTGGCGGACTTCGGTGAGGAGGGTGGTGAGGCCGTCCGGCTTCGCTTTGGCCGGGGTGGTCGCTTTTTTGGAGACGGACGGCTTTTTCATGGATCAGGCTGGCTGATAGACTTCGGCTCCGCTTTCGACGAACTCTTTGCTCTTCTCCGCCATCCCGCGCTGAAGCGCTTCTTCCTCGGAGATGGCTTGTTCGGCGGCGTATTTGCGCACGTCTTCGGTGATCTTCATGGAGCAGAAGTGGGGGCCGCACATGGAGCAGAAGTGGGCGCTTTTGGCTCCGTCTTGAGGGAGGGTTTCGTCGTGGTATTCGCGGGCGGTGACGGGGTCGAGGCTGAGATTGAACTGGTCTTCCCAGCGGAACTCGAAGCGGGCTTTGGAGAGGGCGTTGTCGCGGTATTGGGCACCGGGGTGGCCTTTGGCGAGGTCGGCGGCGTGGGCGGCGAGTTTGTAGGTGATGACGCCGGCTTTGACGTCTTCTTTGTTCGGGAGGCCGAGGTGTTCCTTGGGCGTGACGTAGCAGAG
>JBEIGR010000282.1:0-7004 GCA_040381795.1 Verrucomicrobiaceae bacterium
GGCAGCGTTCACGACTACCCCATGATCAAGTGGGCACTTAACCGTCTCCTCAACACCTTCATTCGCCTCCTCTTCGCCATCCGCCTGAACGACACCACGAACGCCTTCAAAGCCTACCGGCGCGAAGTCATTGACGGCTGCCGCCCGCTCATCGCCCCGCATTTCAATCTGCTCGTCGAGCTGCCGCTCAAAGCCATCGTCCGCGGCTACACCTGGACCGTTACGCCCATCTCCTGGAAGAACCGCACCACCGGCATCGCCAAGCTCAAAATCCGCGAAATGGGCAGCCGCTACCTTTTCATCATCTTTTATGTCTGGCTGGAGAAGTTTTTCAGCCGTGGCGACTACCGCCGTGGGATGAAACCTTGAAGTGAATCCGGCCCGCCTTTAGCTTCGCTCACTCATGTCTCGAAATTCCTCTCGCTCAGCTAGCCAGCCTTGGTGGAAGGGATTGATCTACCTCAGCGTGGCGATGGTGCTGGCGAGCTGCGGCAAAGACTACACCGAGGTGCCTGTAGCGGCGGTGAAGAAGGCTCCTGAGCCTTATGTGATGCCGGATGAGAAGGCGGTGTTTGCGCAATATGCGGGAGCGATGAGCTGCGCGGGATGTCATCCGGAGCAATTCGCGAAGTGGAAGGAGTCGCATCATGGGCTGGCGGAGCGGAAGCCGGACGCGAAGCTGGATGAGGCGGCGTTTGCGCCAGCGCAGACCTTCAAACATGGTTCGCAGACCACCGAGGCGGCAAAGAAGGACGCGGATTATGTGCTCACGGCGCTTGGCTTTGGCGACAAGATCGCACCTTACAAGGTGGAGCGGGTGATCGGGCATGATCCGCTGCGGCAGTATTTGGTCGATGGCGGCAGCGGCAGGCTCCAGACGATGGAGGCCTGCTTTGATCCGCACAAGGGCGACTGGTTCAACGTGTATGGCGACGAAGATCGTAAGCCCGGCGAGTGGGGCCACTGGACCGGTCGAGGCATGGTGTGGAATCAAATGTGCGCCTCATGCCACAACACGCGGCTGCGGAAGAACTACGACGTGGCGAAGGACAGCTACCACACCTCGATGGCGGAGATGACGGTGAGCTGCGAGGCCTGTCACGGGCCGATGAAAAGCCATCACGAGTGGCAGCAGGCGAATCCGGGCAAGAAAGGCGACCCCACGCTGACGAAATGGTCCCGTGATCAGCACATCGAAAACTGCGCAGGCTGCCATGCTCGGCGTGGCGAGATCACGGGTGATTTCGTGCCGGGCGAGTCGTTCTGGGACCACTATCACCTCACCATCGTCGATCACAGCGACACCTACCATCCGGACGGTCAGATCCGCGATGAGAACTACGAGTTCGCCAGCTTTGCGAGCAGTCGCATGTATCACGCCGGGGTGCGCTGCATGGATTGCCATGACATGCACAGCATGAAAACCATCCTGCCGGGCAACCAGCTCTGCATGCGCTGCCACACGCCGGGCGGTTTTCCCAATGCCCCGCCCATCATGCCGGAGGCGCACAGCTTTCACGGCGTCGAGAGCACCGGCAATCAGTGCATCAACTGCCACATGCCGCAGACGGTGTACATGCAGCGTCATCCGCGTCATGATCATGGATTCACCATTCCTGATCCGTGGCTCACGAAGGAACACGGCGTGCCAAACGCCTGTAACAAATGCCACACGGACAAGACGACCGATTGGGCGCTGGAGGCCTCAAACAAATGGTGGGGGCCGAAAATGGAGAAGCGCAAAACTCGCATCCGCGCCGATTTGATCGCCAAAGCACGCAAGGGCGATGACTCGGCTCGCGACGGCCTCGTGGCGCTGCTTTCGAGCGATGAAATCCCTTACTGGAAGGCCAGCGCGGCCGTTTTGCTGGAGCGCTGGATCGGCGAGCCGGGCGTGCAGAGCGCGGTGACGGCCCAGTTGCAGCATGCGCATCCACTCGTGCGGCAAAGCGCCGTGCATGCGCTGGAGGCCATGGCTCCCAGCGGCAGCATCCGCTCGCAGATCGAGCCCTTGCTGGATGATCCCGTGCGCAGCGTGCGCTCCACCGCCGCATGGGCGCTGCGTGATTCGTTGAACCTCGATTCCACGGCAGGGAAGGATTTGCTGCACATGCTCTCGTTGAATCTCGACCAGCCAAGCGGTCAGATGCAGGCGGGGCAGTTCTGGTTTGCGCGTGGCAACCATCCCAAGGCTATCGAGCACATGGAGAAGGCCATTTTGTGGGATCCGAACTCGCCGCCCTTCCACCACGACCTTGCCATGATTCACAGCGTCACCGGACAGACGAAGCTGGCGATTCAAAAGATGCGCGATGCCATCCGCGTGGCCCCGAAACATGCCGAGTATCATTACGAGCTAGGTCTCGCCTTGGCTGAAACGGGGGACATCCAGGCTGTCATCGCCTCGCTGGAGGAGGCGGTGCGCCTCGATCCGCTCTTGGCCCGTGCGTGGTATAATCTCGGCCTCGCCAAAAACAGCCTCAACGATCCCGAAGGTGCCATGACGGCTCTATTGCGCGGCGAGGTCGCCAATCCCGGCGATCCCGCCATTCCCTACGCCCGCGCCACCATTCTCGCGAGGCTCGGCCGCGCCCCCGAAGCGCTTCAAGCGGTAGAAAAGACGCTCCTCCTTCAGCGTGACCATCCCGAGGCGCTGCAAATGAAGATGATGCTGATGCGGCGGTGAGGAGACCTGCTCAGTCGCCTTTCTTCCACTCTTCACCTTCGTCATCATCGTCATCCATGCCGCCGTAGCCGTCGTCGTAGGTGTCGCTGTTCGGATTGATGCCGGACTGGTTGGCGATGGCATCGATATCCGCATCGGAGATGCCGGCGATCTCATCTTCGACATCGTCGTCATCATCCTCAATGACAGTCTCAGTTGCCGCGGCAGCCTCTTTGGCTTCCTGGCCCTGCTTTTCGATCTTCGCGAGCGTCTCGGTCATGTCCTCGACCGCCTGCCAAACATCGGCGGCGACGTAGATGGGCGCGTTTTGCTGCACGGCGAGGGCGATGCTATCGCTGGGGCGAGCGTCGAGCTCGACGAGCTTTTTGTTATGGAGCTCGTTCTCGGCGGTGATGATGAGGCGGGCGTGGAAGACGCTGCCTTTCACATGATTGATGATGATGCGCTCCACCTTGGCACCAAAGGCCATCAAAATGTGGCCGACCAGATCGTGGGTGAGCGGGCGCTCTTTACTCACGCCACGCATAAACATCGAGATGGCCGCGCCGACGGTTTCATCCACATAAATGACAAAGACTTTTTCCGTGTTGCCGAGGAAGACAGCAAAACTGCCCTCCAAAGGCAAAACGGCGCGCACCTGAACTTCGACGACTTCTGTGTTCATGGTGTGATTAAATCGCTACGGAGGCGGATGGCAAATGACGTGTGCATTTTCTGCTTCAATCGTCCCTTTGCAGGCCAAGCTCCAGATAGCGGCGGGAGAGCTCCACATACTTCAGGGCTAGTTTTGCATTGGCGGCCATCTCCTCGGGCGTCAGCGACCGCACCACCTTGGCTGGAGTACCCACGACGAGGGAACCTTCCGGGATGACCGAGCCTTTTGTCACGAGCGCTCCGGCGGCGATGATGCATCTCGGGCCAATCTGAGCGCCATCGAGGATGATCGCACCCATGCCCACGAGCACTTCATCACCCACGGTGCAGGCGTGAACGACAGCGCGATGCCCCACGGTGACGCGATCTCCGAGCATGCAGGCAAAATCATCGCTTACATGAAGCACGCAGCCGTCTTGGACGTTCGTTTGATGCCCCAACACGATGCGGTTGATATCGCCGCGTAGCACTGAGGAATACCACACGCTGGACTCGGAGCCGATCTCCACCGCGCCGAGCACGACAGCCCCCGGAGCGATGAAAGCGCTGGGATGAACGGAGGGGGTGGCATCGGGAAGCAAGAATTTTTTCAAATTTTGCGCGGGGTTTTCGGCAGTCATGACATGATTTTTATGTTTGACGGAACAGCGGGTAGCAAGTCATAGATCGTCACATTCCCGCATAAATTTAGGCTGGGAGCAGCAACCAACATACATCCACTCCTCTATCATGAACAAAGCTCAACTCATCGAACAAGTGCAGAAAGCCCTCGGCGGCGAAACCTCCAAGCGTGCCGCTGGCGACGCTCTTGAAGCCGTCCTCAACTCCATCGCCAAAGGCGTGAAAAAGGGCCCCGTGCAGCTCATCGGCTTCGGCACCTTCAAGCCCATCAGCCGCAAAGCCCGCACTGGCCGCAATCCAAAGACCGGCGCCTCAATGAAGATCAAGGCTTCGAAGTCCGTGCGCTTCGTGCCTTCCGCCGCTCTCAAGAAATCGCTGTAATCAGCCTTTCTGAATCGGATTTAACAACCCGCAGCCGCAAGGCTGCGGGTTGTTTGTTTTAATGGGGATGAATTGAGGAGACTTCGGGCTTGCGCAGGGGGGGCGGCGTGCCATTTTCGCCGCCCTTTCCCCAACCCCAGCATGGCTCTCATCGTGCAGAAATACGGCGGCACCTCCGTCGGCAATCCAGAACGCATCCGCAATTGCGCCCGCCGCATTTTGGAGACGCAGCGTGCTGGCAATCAAGTCGTGGCCGTTGTCTCCGCCATGTCCGGCGTCACGGATAATCTCATCAAACTGGCGAAAGAAGTCTCTCCCGAGCGTGAACCCGTCGAACGTGAGATGGATGTGCTCCTCGCCACCGGCGAGCAGACAACCATCGCCCTCACTGCGATGGCGATCAATGCCCTCGGTGGCAAGGCAGTCTCCCTTACTGGGGCGCAGGCTGGCATTTCGACCGATCGAGTGCATACGAAGGCCCGCATCGTGAACATCACGCCGGATGCGGTGAAGCAGATGCTCGATGAAGGCAATATCGTGATGCTAGCCGGCTTTCAGGGCGAGACTGCGAGCGGTGAAATCACCACGCTAGGCCGCGGTGGCAGTGATTTGACCGCCATCGCGATGGCGGCGGCGATCAAGGCGGACCTGTGCCAGATCTACACCGATGTGGACGGCGTGTACACCTGCGATCCTCGCGTGGTCAAAACGGCGCGGAAGATCGAAGAGATCAGCTACGAGGAGATGCTCGAAATGGCCTCCTCCGGCTCGAAGGTGATGCAGAGCCGCAGCGTCGAGTTTGCGAACAAATTTGGTGTGCGCTTTGAAGTGCGCAACAGCATGAACAACAACCCCGGAACCCTCGTGAAAGAAGAAACCCCCGGCATGGAATCCGTCGTCGTGCGCGGCGTGAGCCTCGAACGCAATCAAGCCAAGGTCACCATCGATGACGTGGCCGACCGCCCTGGCATCAGCGCCGCCATCTTTGGTGCGATCTCCCAGGCCAACATCACCATCGACATGATCGTGCAAAACGTGAGTTTTGATGGCATCACGGACATCTCTTTCACGCTCAGTGCGGCCGATCTGCCGAAAGCGGAGACCGCTCTGAAGGCCGTGGTTCCCAATCTCGGCGATAAGGCCACGCTCCGCACTCAAAGCGGCATCGCGAAGGTCAGCGTCGTAGGTATCGGCATGCGCAGCCACAGCGGTGTGGCCGCGAAGATGTTCAAAGCCCTAGCCGATGCGAAGATCAACATCCAGATGATCTCCACCAGCGAGATCAAGACAGCCGTGATCGTCGATGAAGCCGAAGTGGAGAACGCTGCCCGCGTCGTTCACACGGCTTTCGGTCTCGACGCCTGATCCTTGCTGCTTTCAAGGCAGCTCAAAAACGAAGGGCAGGCCCTGCTGCTTCATCATCTCCCGTTCCTGCGCCATGAATTGCTCGGCGAGTTTGGCAAAGGAGCCATCCTTCCGCATGCGGGTGAGGGTTTCGTTCACGAGTGCCTTGCAAGCGGCATCTCCCTGTTGGAGGCCGACGGCCCAGGATTCCTCCCGCAGCGGGGCCAGGAGGGCGCGGGTCTTCTCGGGATGCTTGGCGTGATAGTTCATGATCGAGAGCTGGTCATACACCCAGGCATCCACATGGCCGTTCACGACCTCCAGCACGCAGGCGGTATCGAGATCGAGCGCTTTGATCTCGGCTTTGGGAAGGTTTTGGCGCGCCCAGCTCTCGCCGGTGGTGCCGAGACGCACGACGACCTTCCGGCCGGGTGCCTGCAAATCGGCGATGGACTGAACAAGTGCGTCTTTTCCCGCCAGAATGGCCAAGCCGGTCTTCACATAGGGCTCGGAGAAATCGATCGACTTCCGCCGCTCCTCGCTGGCCGTCATGGAGGAGATGACGAGGTCGATGGAGCCGGTGCGTAGCGCCGTGATGAGGCCGTCGAAGTTGATGTTGCGGAACTCGACCTCCTTTCCGGCGGTTTTGCCGATCTCCCGGCCGATTTTGACGCTCACACCGCTGATCTGCCCTTTTTCATCCACGAACTCAAACGGCGGGTAAGTGGCATCCATACCGATGACGAGCACGTCCCGCTTCGAGCAGGCGGTGAGGAGGAGGAGAAGGGCAAAGAGGTGGCGGCGCATGGGATTTCAGGGCTTCAAAGCAAGGCGAAGGAGCCAAAATGCCCCTGCTTCAACATTCGGCCATCGTTATTCCCGGCTCAATTCCGCCGGCTTGGAAAGGATTTGCACGCTTTCTCCCCTGCGCTCCTTTGCGCCGCCCCATGAAAACCTCTCCTGTCACGTTCGCCGACCTGCAATCCTCCGTCATCGCCGTTCCACCGCTCTGCCGGAACAAAGATCTCTCCCTTAGCAAGTCGCAGAACTCGAAGCTCATCAAGCACATGCATAAGGGCGGCATCCGCACGCTGCTCTACGGGGGCAATGCGAACCTCTACAACATCGCCATCACCGAGTATCACTTCCTCCTCAAGATGCTCGTCGATCTCTCCCCGGAAGACATGTGGATCGTCCCATCCGTCGGCCCGATGTATGGCACGGCGATGGATCAGGCAAAAATCCTCAGCGAGTTCGCCTTTCCCACCGCGATGCTGCTGCCCACGCTCTTCCCATCGAAGCCGGAAGGTGTCGCCAC
>JBEIGR010000283.1:0-6996 GCA_040381795.1 Verrucomicrobiaceae bacterium
GTCTTCGATGTGGCCCACCAGGCCTACGTCCACAAGATGCTCACCGGCCGCTGGGACAAGATCGGCACCATCCGCCAGTATGAGGGCCTCAATGGCTTCTGCCTCCGCACGGAGAGCGAGCACGATTGCTATGGGGCAGGTCACGCGGGCACCGCCCTCGGTGCAGCGCTTGGCATGGCCACCGCACGCGATTTGAACGGCACCGATGAGCACGTCGTCTGCGTGGCGGGCGATGCCGCCTTCACCTGCGGCCCCGTGTTTGAGGCCATGAACAACGTGGCCGCCCACACGAAGAAGCTCATCATCGTGCTCAACGACAACGAGTGGTCCATCGACCGCAACGTCGGAGCCATCGCGAAATACTTCAACACCATCGCCACGCACCCCGGCTTCGCCTCGTTGCATCAAAAGGCCGCAAAGTTTGTCGAGTTCGTGCTCGGCCAGGACGTGCGGAAGCTCGCCAAAAAGGCCGAGGACCATGCCAAGGGCATCCTGCTACCTCAAAGCGCCACGCCGGCGAATCGCAGCCTGCTCTTTGATGAGTTCGGCATCCGCTACTACGGCCCCATCGATGGTCATAACCTCCCGCTGCTCATCCAGACCTTTGAGTTTCTCAAGACGCAGGACGAGCCCGTCATCCTCCACATCATCACGGAGAAGGGCAGGGGCTACAAACCGGCTCTCGAAGATCCCGGCAAATTCCACGGCCTCGGCAAATACAACATCGAGACCGGCGAGACGCCGGTGGCGAACAAGCCCACCTACTCGCAGGTCTATGCCCGCACCGTCACGGACTTCGCTAAGGAGGACAAAAAGATCGTCGCCATTACCGGAGCCATGCCCGGCGGCACCGGCCTCAGCGTTTTCAAGAAGGAGATCCCCGAGCGCTACTTCGATGTCGGCATCGCCGAGGAGCACGCGGCGCTTTTCGCCTGCGGCATGGCCACCAGCGGCCTGAAGCCCTTCCTCACCATCTACTCCACCTTCATGCAGCGTGCCTTTGACATGATCGTGCATGACATGGCGCTGCAAAACCTCCCTGTGCGCCTTTGCATGGACCGTGGCGGTCTCAGCGGTGACGATGGCCCCACGCATCACGGCCTTTTCGATATTGCCTACCTCCGCGGCGTGCCCGGCATCGTCCACATGCAGCCGCGTCACGAGGACGAGTTCGTCGATATGCTCTGGACCATGGCGAACTACGACCAAGGCCCCATCGCCATCCGCTACCCGCGTGGCAATGGCCCCGGCGTCACGCCGAAGGACAAGCCCATGCTCCTTGAAATCGGCAAGGCCGAAGTCGTTGCCGATGGCAGCGATGTCGCCCTCATCGCCCTCGGCGATATGTTCCCGGTGGCCGAAGAGGCGAAAAAGCAGCTCGAAGCCAAAGGCCTCAGCGTCGCCCTCATCAATCCCCGCTGGATCAAGCCGCTCGACGGTGCCTGCATCGAGTCCTACGCCAAAAAGGTGAAGGTCATCTGCACGCTCGAAGACCATGTTTTGCGCAACGGCTTCGGCTGCGGCGTCATCGAGCATCTCAGCGATGCCGCCATCCGCACGCCGGTCGTGCGCATCGGCTGGCCCGATGAGTTCGTCGAGCACGGCACCATCCCCATCCTCCGCACCAAGCACGGCCTCACCGCCGAAAACTGCGTGGCGAAGGTGCTGGCGGCACTTGGTTGAAAGACCGGGTGAGGATGTGGGCTTATCTGCGCATGCTCCGACCGCTGCTTCCGTTCCTTCTTTGCTTCGCCAGTTCAGCCCGCGCTCTTCAGGAAACCTGGGAGACAGGCTACGGAGGGGAGGACGCGGACGGGAAGCATGTGCTGGGGCATTGGTCGTTTGAGAAGGCGGATGCGCTGAAGCTCCATGGAGCGGTGTTGAATGCGAAAGGTCGTTTCGGCGGCGGGCTGGAGTCGTATCCGGGGTTTCCGGTGAAGGATGAGCGGCATGCTGCGCTGGTGAATGTGCTGCCGGTGAAGGGGGCGTTCACGCTGGAGATGTGGATCAAGCCGAAGGCGGAGTTCAAACCGGAGCTACGCTGCTTTTTGCTCGATAAGAAGTATGTCGATCACACGGACTACCAGTGGCAGATCGGTGAGGCGGACAAAGGCGGGCTGCGGCGCATGTGGGTGACGCTCGGTTTTGGCGCGGTATCGAAGACGATCTACTCACTGCCGTTCAGGATGGGCGAGGAGTGGCAGCACGTGGCCTTCACTTACGATGGCGCGGGTGAGGGGAAGTTTTATCGAAACGGCACGGCAGCAGGCGGCACGAAGCTGGAGGGCTTTGGAGCGGTCATTCCGGGCAAAAAGGAGCTGAGCATCGGTGATCGGCTCGGCAGCAATTACGGCGGTTTTCCCGGTTTGATCGATGAAGTGCGAGTTTGCGATGGCGTTCTGAGCTTTGAGCGGGTGGCGATGCAAATCGTGGCTTCACGAGCGGTTTGGAAGCGCATGGAGACCGCGCGACCCATCGACATCGTCGTCACGAATCTCAAACGCGACGTGATGAAGGCTGCGACGCTCAAGGCATCACTCGGTGGCAAGACGGAGGACTTCATCGTGCCGGATCTCGCGGCGGGGAAGAGCTTCACGGTGAAGTTTTCGCTCAACACGGCACTGAAACCGGCTGCGTATGATCTGCGGGCACGCTTTGAAACGGGCGACTACGCCACGGAGCAGAGCACGAAGCTGCAAATCGTCGGTCGCATGCCGCCGCGCATGCCGGTGATCATGTGGGGCGCGGGCGGCGATGAAATTCCTCGGCTCAAAGACCTTGGGTTCACGCACTTCGTCGGTTTCAGCGGCCAGGGGGCGGGTGACATGTGGAAGGAGAAAAAGCTGCTGCCACCGGGGCCGCCGGAATACATCGCAAGAAACCGGGCCTACCTCGACGAGGCGCTGGCGAATGGTTTGGAGGTCGTGGCGAGTCTCTCGCCGCATGACACGCTGGCTGCGGACCCGAAAAACCTGCGGGTGGATCGAAAAGGCGTGCCCTACACGCGGCAGAACATCATCGCCTCGACACCGGAGTTCGCGCCGTTTTTCCAAACGCTCGGCACCAGCATCGGCAAGGCCTACGGCGATCATCCGGCCTTCACCACAGCCTTGATCGACAGTGAGGTGCGCGATTCCTCGCAGCCTTCGTTCAGTCCGCTGGAGGTGGAGGGTTACAATAAGTTCGCTGGCACGGACATCCCGGCGGAGGTGGTGAATCGCGGCGGAGTGGACTGGACGAAGCTGAAGGACTTTCCAGCGGATCGCGTGATCGAGGATGAGCATCCCATTTTGAAATACTACCGCTGGTTTTGGACGGTGGGCGATGGCTGGAACGGCCTGCATACGGCGCTCCACAAAGGCGTGAAGAGCAGCGCCAGCCGTGCGTGGACTTTCTTTGATCCTGCAGTGCGTCAGCCAAGTATCAGCGGAGCGGGCGGCAGTGTGGATGTGATCTCGCACTGGACCTACACCTACCCTGATCCTTTGAAGATCGGCATGTGCGCGGATCAACTTTTCGCGATGAGTGCGGCGAGTGGCAAAAATCAGCGTGTGATGAAGATGACGCAGCTTATTTGGTATCGCTCCCAAACCGCGCCGATGGGCAGCAAGGCACCGGGCGAGGTCGTGGCGTGGGAAGATCACGATCCTGAGGCCGCCTACATCACCATCGCGCCGATGCATTTGAAGGAAGCGCTTTGGACGAAGATCTCGCGGCCGATCCAGGGCATCATGTATCACGGCTGGCAGTCGCTGGTGGCCACAGACAGTCCGAGCGCGTATCGCTTCACGAATCCGAACACGGCGCCCGTTTTGAAGCAGCTCATTGAGGACGTGATCGAGCCGCTGGGGCCGACGCTGATGGAGATCCCTGATGAAAGGAGCGAGGTGGCGTTCTTGGAGAGCTTTACTTCGCAGATGTTTGCACGGCGCGGCGGCTACGGTTCAAACATGGGCTGGGAGGCGGATGTGTGGCTGGCTTTGCAGCATGCGCATGTGCAGACGGACATCTTGTATGAGGAGACGCTGCTCAAGAATGGCCTCAGCGGCCGCAAAGTGCTCGTGATGCCGTTTTGCGATGTGTTGACGAAGTCCGTCGTGGCCCGCATCGCTGACTGGCAGAAGAAGGGCGGCAAGATCGTGGCGGATGAGTTTTTGTGTCCGGCTTTGAAGGCCGATGTGGTGATCCAGAGCTTCAAGCGGGAGAAGAAAGCCGCCGAGGACAAGGCGAAGGTGCTGGAGCTGGCGAAGTCGTTCACGGCGCTGCCGCAGAAGGTTTCCTGTGACAACCCGGAGATCATCACGCGAGTGCGGAAATTTGGCGAGGCGACCTATGTCTTCATCATCAACGACAAGCGTGAATACGGCAGCTACGTCGGCCAGCATGGCCTGGTGATGGAAAACGGGCTGCCAGCGAGTGGTGTGGTGAGTTTGAAGGCTGAATCGGCGAATGTGTATGAGCTGGCGGGCACGCAATTCATCGTGCCCAAGCGTGGTGAAGACGGCAGCATGAGCTGGAAGGTCGATTTAGGGCCAGGAGACGGAAAAATCTACCTAGTGACGCCGAAGCCGCTTCTTGGCTTGAAGCTCGATGTGCCGGAAAGTGCTACCGCAGGCCAAAAAGCGGCCTTGAAGCTTCAAATCACCACCACGGCCGAATCACCGTTGAAGGCGGTGATTCCCGTGAAGATCGAAATCCGCGATGCGAACGGTGTTTTGACCGAAGGCAGCGGCTTTTATGCGGCGGAGAACGGCGTGGTGGAGCTGACACTCGATTTGGCTCCCAATGACGATCCTGGCACCTGGGAGGTGCGAGCGAAGGAACTGGCGAGCGGGATGGAAGCTGTGCGCTGGATGAAAGTGGCCCGATAGATTTTCGGATTTGTTCTTGCCGAAAGGATGGGGAATAGGCTGCAATACCCATCCCATGAAGAAATACATCGCAGAAATCATCGGCACCTTCTTTCTCGTCTATACCGTCTGCCTGACGGTCAGCAGCAAGCAGGAGCTCGCCCCCATCGCCATCGGTCTTTCACTGGCCGTCATGATCTTCGCCGGAGGCCATCTCTCCGGCGCTCACTACAATCCCGCCGTGACCGTGGCCGTCTGGCTGCGTGGCAAGATCGGCCTCACGGATGCCATCGTTTATATCTTCTGCCAGACCGTGGCAGGCGTGGTGGCAGCCCTCGTGGCGGCGACGCTGGTGGGCAAAGGCGGCGGCGCGGCTCCCATTGATATGCAGAAGCTCATCATCGCCGAATCGATCGGCACCTTCGCCCTCGCCTGGGTGGTGCTGAATGTGGCCACGACCAAAGCGAACGCGAACAACAGCTTCTACGGTGCCGCCATCGGCCTCACGGTGACGGCCGGTGCGGTGGCTGTGGGCGGTGTTTCCGGTGCGGCCTTCAATCCTGCCGTCGCCACCGGTGCGGTGGCGATGGGCCTCCTCTCTGGCGGCCAGCTCTGGCTCTACTGGGTGGCGAATCTGCTCGGCGGTGCCGTGGCTGCCATCGTCTTCAAAGCCATCAAAGCGGACGATTAATCTCCTCCGCCTTCAGTTGAATCCCATCACCACCCGGTCGCGAGGCTGGGTGGTTTTTTTGTGCCTTCGCTTTGGACCACGAAGGGCTCATAGCGGCTCTCGAAGTGTTTTGGAATCACGCACTGCACGCGGGCGCGGCCGGTTTCGTAGTCTTCGGTCAAAACTTTGCCTTCCTGATGAGCGAGGGCCACGAGGTCCATGCGATCAAGCGGGAGATCGAGGTCGAGGCGCACGACGCGGTCGATCATGAAATCGTGCAGGCGATGGAAGAGGTCATCGAGACCGAGGCCGGTCTTCACGGAGATGGCGATGGCATCGGGAAACTCGCGCCGCAGCTCATTCATGCGGGTGTCATCGACGAGATCGATCTTGTTGAGCACGAGGAGGACGCGCTTCTCACCTGCGCCGAGCTCGGCGAGCACCTCCGTGGTCGTTTGATAAAACTTCAAAGCCTCGTGTGAGCTGGCATCGACGACGTGGATGAGGAAATCAGCCAGCACAGATTCCTCCAGCGTGGCGCGGAAGGACTGCACAAGGTCATGCGGCAGGTTTCGCACAAAGCCGACGGTATCGGTGACGAGCAGGGACTGGCCATCGGGCAGCTCCATGCGGCGGGTGGTGGTATCCAGCGTGGCAAAGAGCTTGTTCTCCGCGAGCACATCGGCGGCGGTGAGCTTGTTGAGGAGGGAGGATTTGCCTGCGTTCGTATAGCCAACGATAGCGGCATGAGCCACGGGTTCGCGGGTGCGTTCCTTGCGCATGGTGTCACGCACGCGGCGCACATCATCGAGTTCCGCCTTCACGCGGTCGAGGCGCTGATGGGCGAGACGGCGGTCGGTTTCGAGCTGGGTTTCACCTTCACCACGAGCGGCTCCGGCACCGCCTTTGCCACCACCGGCACCACCGCCCTGGCGGTCAAGATGCGCCCACATGCGGGTGAGGCGCGGGATGGAGTATTCGAGGCGTGCCAGCTCCACCTGGAGGCGTGCTTCACGCGTGCGGGCACGCATGTTGAAGATGTCGAGGATGACCTCGTGGCGGTCGATGACGCAGATGTCGCCTTCGGATTCCCAGGCTCGCTGCTGGGCGGGGCTGAGTTCATTGTCCCAGACGATGCAATCCGCCCCGAGGGCTTTGGCTTGATCGGTGAGCTCCTTTGTTTTGCCGCTGCCGATAAGGTAACGAGCGGTGGGTTCGCGGGCGAAGACGAGCTGACAGCCTACGATGGTGATGCCGAGCGTGCGGACGAGTTCACCGAGCTCGTCGAGCAAAGCTTGCGCCTCTTCTTTTCGGCGGCGGTCGAAATACGCACCGATGAGGAAGGCATTCTCGACGTGCTGGGGCTTGTCACGGACATCAAACATAGAACGCGGAGCATGGAGTGCGGGGATGCGGTGACAAGCGGTGTCTCCGAATCTTCATGCACCACGCTTTTGACGCACGCGCCAGACATCA
>JBEIGR010000284.1:0-6993 GCA_040381795.1 Verrucomicrobiaceae bacterium
CATAACGACGGAAGAGGTCATCTGCCAGATGGTGCGGATCATCCGTGAGGATCGTGCGCACGTCACCGAAGCGGAAGATGGACTCGCGGCGGCGAACCAGTTCGCCAAAGACGAGCTGACAGGTCTTTGGGTCGGGCACGCTGCTTTGGGCACGCTCCATGTCGGTTTGCAGCGCGGCCATGGCCTGAGCGTAGGTTTGCCTATGCTGACGAGGGAACAGGGTGCTGGCACGCGCCGGCATGGTCTCCCCGGCCTGAAAATGGAGCAGGCAGGGCTGCATGCAGGCCACCAGCACGCCGACATTCACGAACTCTCCCGTCTCTGGATAAGGGAGGAACTGCAGCAGGGCGTAGTTGCAGACGGTTTGGGCGGTGTTCATGGCAGTTTCCAGAAGAGGTCCGGTTCGCGAAAAGGAAGTTCGAGCGCTGATCTTACCTTCTTCCGGTCCAGTTGCACGGGCAGACTTTCATCCCCGTCCACATGCAGCCACTCCAGCGGCAGTTCTTCAAAGATGACGTCCAGTTCCGACAACGCGGTGAGCAAACGCGGCTCCATGGCCTCGCGAAACCCTTCCGGCCAGGCTTTCAGCGCCTCCGCAAACACATGCGAGCCAAAGAAGCGCTCACGATTGAAGTCCTCATCAAAGGCCAGATTGAAATCATAGGCCCAAAGCATCTCCCGCCGGGGCTGGTCCCTCCAAAGTGCTCCTTCTGGATCATCCTCCGAAAGCGGCGGAATCTGCTGCACCAGCAAGTTCGGATTACCGCCAAGTGCTGAGAGGCTGCGATCTTCGTTTTGCAGCCAGAGATCCACCAGCAGCAGCGCGGCCATTGTCTCCTTAGGCCAGCCACGGGCGGAGGACCAGCTCAGCTCTTGTCCGCCCTCAATTCGCAGTGAGGCAAAAACCAACCCCGCACCGAGGTCACGCGCATCTTTGCGCGCACTGCCCTCAATGAGCGCAACCGGCACCTCTGCCATGGCAAACGGCGGCACGCTCAACGGAAGCTCCTGAAGCAGCGTTCTCACCAGCCGATTCGCCACCCACTCGCAGCACAGGGATCGCCGCCCTGCATAAGCACCTTTGACGTAATAGGTCAGCGGCGCTGCACGGCAAACAAAGGGCCGCGTCATGCCCTGTTCCGCACGTCCTAGGATTTCAGTGAGGGTGATCATGGCTTCATCAATCGCTCGGCGATGTCACGGACCACCGGCTTGTCCTTGGACGAGTGGCTGAGAAAGACATCGAAGCGGAAATCGTCATGCATGGCGGGACTCGGGGCAGATTCCCGCCACCCAAGCGGAGCCGCCCGACCTTGGCAAGTGGCATGGCGTCCTCTCCGAAACTTGCGAGGCCACGCAATTTCTGTCGCCCCGTTCTTGTCATTCTCTCATCTTGACCGACCAAGCCCAGCCCCATATCCTCGCCAGCATGAGCCAGCTAGCCATTCAACTCCCCGCTGAACTCGCCGAGTTCGTTCAGAGCACGGTTTCAACCGGTGACTACGCCGGACCGAATGAACTCGTCACTCAGGCGCTCTATGCCTACCGCGACCGCATTGAGCTGGATCGCATGAAGCTTCAACGCCTGCGCCGCGACATCCAGACAGGCATCGACCAGCTCGACCGAGGCGAGTTTGTGGAGGATTTCGAGGTGGAGAAGTTCCTCGCCGCAAAAAGGAAAGACCACGCCAAAGCCGCCCTTGCCGCGTGAAGCCGGTCATTCGCCGTTCGCTGCAAAGCCTGACCGATCTCGATGAGATTTGGACCTACATCGCTCGTGACAGCGAGTTTCAGGCGGATCGCTGGATTCGGAAGATTGAGGAGCGCATTCAGCACTTGGCGCACCACAACGGAGCGGGCCATCCCCGCCCGGAACTCGCCAGCGGCCTACGCTGCTCGAACTTGAAAGATCACATCGTGTTTTACCGGCCACTCGGTGAAACCGGCATCGAGGTCGTTCGCATCCTGCACTCCTCGCGCGACCTTCAGCCGGACTTCTTTTGATGCCTCTCACGAAGTGATTTTTTCCTCTTGCAGTCGCTCGGCGATGTCACGGACCACCGGCTTGAGCTTGGACGAGTGGAAATCTGCTAACGCACAGCATGTACCAGCCCCACCGGGTTTCCGTGTGTTCCGAGTATTCCGTGGTCAGCAACTCGGCACTAGAGCCGGTGTGATGCATTTTCACCGATCTTGACCTTTTCGTGGGTTTCGTGGTATTCCGCTGCTGCATGAAAACACGTTCTTTTCTCCGACTGGGCCTCGTCGTCGCATTCTCCGCCGTTTCTTCGCTCTCCGCCAAGGACGAGGTGCAGCTCGCCTACCCCTCCAAAGTGGCTGCGGCCAAAGGTAAGGAGCGTGAAAAGCTCTTCTCGGAATGGATGACCAATCAGGACATCACCGCCCATGTCGAGGAGATGGGCAAAAAGGGGCAGCAGATCCTCTTTTTTGAATACAACGCCCCGCGCGACAAATGGCGTGCCCTTTTCTCCAGCAAAGTGAGCTTCCGAGGCGGCTACTCCTGGTGGGTCTTTTACGGTGAGAAGGAAATGGAGGCCAAGCTCAACAACGAGATCAAACTCGGTCGCCAGCCCGCCTTCATCACCCGCGAAGGCAATGCCTACGCCATGCTCTTCGTCACCCCGGAGCACCTAGAGCCCGCCCGGAAGGAACTCGAAGCCCTGGGCGTCGGTGAGCCGAAGATCCGAAAGTGAGGTGGTGTTCTCTTGCTGAGTGCAGGTAAGCCCGGAAGACTTACGTCTTCCGCTACGGGTTATCGTAGGCCAAACAGCTCCTGCCAAGCCCATCCCATGCGCACAGAGATTGTGTAGAGGGTCGTTTTATGGTCGATCTCTTCGACGACACCTCGGTCAAGCATGATGCCACGCTGTCCGAGACTGCGGAGGAGTTCGAGCCGTTCAGCTTCGTTAACAGGCTCACGCGGAAAAATCTTGTCCAGGCGCTCCACCTCGGCCTGCCAAGTGGTGAGGGTGGACGTGGGTGTGAGGGCACGAAGGCAGCGTTTGCCGATGGCCGGGCCGAAGAGCAGCACCATCAACAAAGTGAAGGGGATCAACAGTGCGATCTTGGTGGTCTTCTTCATGCTGCTTTGAGATCAAAGGGAAGGCAGGCATTTGGGATCAAAACGCTCATCCAAAAGCAATTCGGACGAGGTGGCGATGAGCCGCCCGACATCAACACATCGGCTCAAAACTCCACCTTGGATGGCATCAACGAATCCGAGATCGAGAACCCACGGCGAGCCAAGCTCGTCGAAGGCATTCAAGGCGGCCTCGACAACCTCGCGGCGGTGGAGCAAGACGTTCATCAAGGTGAAGCGAACGACGCATACAGGCGGACCGAAGTGATCACACTGGAAGTCCCAACCTTCTTTGCCTAAGACACTCAAGGCAGCGGCAACTCGCGATTCGACATCCTCGCGCTTTGCCATGCCGACCTCCTCCTCCGGTTTGAACTCGCGCTGTTCGAGGTCACGCCAGAGGAGTAGATGTTCGTCGGACGAAAGCACCCTGGAGGTTCGCTGCTTCATCGAGCTACTTCCCCGCCACCTTCGTTCCCTGGCTGGGGAGCGTGCGGACGCGTTGGGTCGGAGTGAGGCCGTATTTGTTCGGCTCGTACATGGCTTCGATGCGGGCCGGAGGGGCGGTGGTGTCGCCTTCGGCGATGACGCGGGCGAGGTATTGGAGGGTGAACTTGCCTTTGGCGGGAGCGTAGTCGGTGAAGAAGAGGGCACGGTCGGTGCGGATCTCGCGGTGGTCGCAGAACCAGGGCTGGGTGCCGTCGGGGAGCTGCTCGCCTTCGCGGGCGTTCATGCTGGCGAATTCGGGATTGATGGCCTCAAAGACGGAGGGAAGCGGATCGTCGATGGCGAGGTAGCGATCCCCACCGCCGATCTCGATGGCGAGGCTGACGACGACCATGTCGCCGACGCGGAGGTCATCGATGCCGGTGGTGGTGCCGTCGATGTTGAGCTTCTCGTAGCTGCGGGAGATGGCGTAGCCTTTGTTCTCGCCGGCGAACTCGCGGGAGGGTGGGAAGGACTTGGCCTCGATGCGGCCGAAGACCTGGCGGTCGACAGGAACTTCGACACGCAGCGGCTTGGAAGCGATCTTGTCGTTGAGGACGAAGTTCACGCTCGCGGTGGTGGCGCGGCCAGTAAGGTTGAGCTCGGGGCTTTGCACATCCCAGATGGCCTTCGCGAGCAGTGGATCGCCATTTTTCTTGAGGCTGCGCTCATACGCGGTGAGGGCAGTGAGCGTCCACGCGTTCGCGTAGGTATTCCCCCAGTCACCTTTGCCGTTGCGGGATTGCAGGATGCTCACGGCGAGCTTTTCGGCATCTTCGGTGAGGCCGAGGTGGGTGTAGCAAATGAGGCGCAGGGCCTTGTTCACGCCGCTGCCAGCCCAATGGCCCCAGATGACAGGCGGAGGAGCTGGCGTGGCGGGCTTGGTGGTGGTCTTTTTCGTGCTGGCGGTGCTCTTCTTGCCCTTCGCGGATTTCTCCGAAGGCGGCGGCGCGGGAGGTGCGGGCGGCTTCCAACCGAGTGTGTCCTTGATCTGCGGCTCTGGCGCATTGCTGAGGCACATCGAGAGCGCGAGGTAGAGGCGGGTGACCTCGGGAAGGCGGTCGCGTTTGGCAAAGAGGAGGTTCTGGTAGGCAGGCTCGGGCTTGCCAGCCTTCGACAAGGTGTAGAGGGCGAAGGCGCAATCGGTGATGACATACAGGTCCTTCTCCTCTTCGAGGCCGCGGAGCTTCTTGGAGAGGAACTCGACGAGCTTGTTTATGGTCTCCTCCGGCACGGCGGCACCTTGATCACGAGCACGCAGCAGCATGAGGCCGCCGTAGGCACTGCCCCAAAGTGTGGGCTCCTGACCGCCGGGCCAATAAGCGAGGCCGCCTTCCTCGGTGGTCATTTGCAGCACCTTGTTCACGCCGGCTTGGATGGCGGCTTTGGCTTTGCCACCCGCAAGCTGCGCAGGGAAAAGAGCTTCGTAGCTGCCGAGGGCGAGCCAAGGCACGGTGGCGGAGGTGGTCTGCTCGACGCAGCCATAGGGATACTGCAGGACATAGTCGAGCGCATCGCGAGCCTCGTAGAGGCGGGTGTTGCTCACGCTGACGGAGAGTGAGCCTTCGCCTTCGAGGATGGCGGGATTGACCTTCTCGATGAGGTTCGCGGGCGGTTCCTTGCCGTCGATGCGCACATAGCGCACATCACGCAGCTCGGGCAGCGGATGCTTCACATCAAAAGTGGACTCGGTGGCGTCGTTGACGGCTTCAGGGAAGTCGAGGCTCTTCGTGACCCACTTCCATTTCGAGGTGCCGAGATTCACAAACTGCACCGGGAAGGCGGTTGCGGCGGTTTCGCCTGCTTTGATGTCGAGGACGACCTTCTGCGTCTTCAAATCGCCCCCGGCATCCGCTTTGAACGCGGCGGGGATAAAATCACGCTTCTCAATGATGAAGCTGGCACCTTGATCAAGCTCCAGGCTGACCTCGACCTTGCCAGAATGCTTCGTGGTGTTGTGTACGACGCCTTTGACGAGCACTTCATCGCCGATGCGGGCAAAGCGCGGCACGGCAGGATCGATCATGAGCGGCTTGTTGATCGTGAAGGCACCTTCCCCGCTGCCGAAACGGTCCACGCCATGCGCGGCGACGGCCATGATGCGGTAGCGTGTGAGGTTGTCCGGTGCGGTGACGCTGGCGCTGACCTTGCCCGCGGCATCCGTGGTGGCGGAAGCGAGCCAGAGCGGCGTGGCGACGAAGTTTTTGCGGACGGTGATGTTGCCCATCTGATGGTCGTCATCACCACCGCCAATGACGAAGCCCTTGTTGCCACGATCGCGTGCGGCGAGCTCTTCAGGCAGCAAACCGTCGTAGGAGGTGAAGCTATCGATGGCAAGCGGGAACTCCGCGTGGAAGAACTCGGAGGGATTCGGCGTGACGTGCGCCATGAGGCTGAGCACGCCTTCATCGACGGCGTAGAGCGTCACATCGGCTCCGCTGACCGGCTGACCTTTGGCATCGGTCACAATGGTGGAGACGTTCACGGTCTCGGCGGGCTTCACCTCAGCTTTGTCAGATGAAATCGCGAGTTTGAGGTCTTTGGCATCGCTCACGACTTTGAGGGCGCAGTAGCCCACGCGATACTCGGGCATCTTGTCCCTCTTCGGGCTGCTGGCGCTGCCACGGATGACGATGACAGAGACATACATGTTGGGAGCCTCGGCATCGGTGATGGGCACGCGGACGATGGGATTTTCGAGTGTGAGCTCGGTGGTGAAGCTGCTGTGGATCTTGTTACGCTCGACGGTGACAAGAGCGGTGCCAGCGATGGGCGTTTTCACCACGATCACGGCTTCCTCGCCGGGTTTGTATTCCGTCTTCTCCGGCTGGAGGCTCATGCGTGAGCCGTCTTCCATGGCCCAGGGGAACTCATTGCCGCCGACGACATAGAACGGCATGCGCGAGAGCACCTTCGTGCCATTTGGATCGACCGACTCCGCTGTGACGAAGTAGATACCGCCATGAGTCGGCGTGAAGGGAATGGTGGTGCTGTGAGCGCTGCCGCTCGTGGCGGGCTTCAGGTCGTGCGGTTGCTTATACTCTTCCAAAAGCACCACCTGGTCCTTCGTGGTCGTGCCGCCGCCTGCGGTGGCGATTTTCAGTGTGTGATACTGCTGACGCTCGATTTTGACATCGACCTTCACCGGCACACCGGGAGCCGCGCCTTTCGGGTCAATGCCGATGACTTCAAGATTCACCGCCTTGCCAGCCGTGGCGAAATACTCAGGTCCTTTCAAGCCGAGGATGAACTGCGCACCGGGCACTTCAAACTCCTCGGCGGCGCTGACCGTCTGTTCATTCACATCGGTCACTTCGGCACTCACGCGGACTTTTTGCGGCAGCGCGGCACGATCCGGCGGCGGCATGGGCATTTCCAGCGTGGCGGTGCCGTCATCAGAGATGAGC
>JBEIGR010000285.1:0-6984 GCA_040381795.1 Verrucomicrobiaceae bacterium
CTCGCCATCCATGAGGACCAGCAATGGCCGTATGCCACGATGCTGCGGGACGTGCTGGCGAAGTTTGATCTCCCAGAATGCTACGCGCAGCTCGCGGCGAAGAATCTGCATCAAAATGAGCCCTGGGGCGCGGCGGACGGCACGAAGTAATGCACAACGCTTGCCTGCCACGCCGCAGCGCGTAGGAACGCGCATGGACGAATCCTACCAACAACGATTTGGCGGCATGGCGCGGCTCTACGGCGTGGCGGCACTGCCGCGACTCGCGGCGGCGCATGTGGCGGTGGTGGGTGTGGGTGGTGTTGGCTCGTGGGTGGTGGAGGCGCTGGCACGCAGCGGCATCGGCCAGTTCACGATGATCGACATGGATGACGTCTGCATCACGAACACCAACCGCCAACTTCCTGCACTCGCAGGCACCGTCGGCATTCCGAAGGTCGAGGTGCTGGCGCGGCGTGTGGCTGAAATCAATCCAGACTGCCGCGTGAACCGTGTGATCGAGTTTTTGACCGAATCGAATGCGGATCGCCTCCTCGATAGTGGCTTTGATTATGTCGTCGATGCCATTGACCGCACCTCGATCAAGGCGCTGATCATTGCGAGGTGCGTACAGCGCGGCCTTCCCGTCATCACCAGCGGCTCCGCAGGTGGGAGACGCGATGCCACGGCGGTGAAGCTGGCCGATCTCGGCTTTGCTGGAGCCGATCCGCTGCTCAAAGGGACGCGACAGAGCCTGCGCCGTGATTTTGGCTTTGCGAAGAGCCTCGAAGGCCGTCCGATGGCCTTTGGCGTGCCGTGTGTGTTTTCCACCGAGCGAGCGATTTATCCTCAAGCCGATGGCACATGCAAAAACGAACCGCAGGAAGGCACCGAGGCCGGTTTACGGCTCGATTGCGCCGCCGGTTTCGGTGCGGCGACGTTTGTGACAGGCACGTTTGGCTTCGTCTTGGCGGGTGAAGTGGTGCGCCAACTCAGCGGCGTGTGATTTATGCCTGAGACGACCCGCTTCGCACCGAGCCCTACGGGATGGCTGCACCTCGGCCATGCTTACGCCGCGTTGTTTGCATCCGAGCAGGCCATTGGCGGGCGCTTCCTGATTCGTCTGGAAGACATCGATGCCACACGAGCACGTCCAGAATATGAAGAAGGCATTTTCGAGGATTTGGCCTGGCTGGGCCTTTCCTGGGAAAAACCGGTGCGCAGACAAAGCGATCACTTTGAAGACTATCGAGCCGCCTTGGGCCAGTTGGAGACCAAAGGCCTGCTGTACCCTTGTTTTTGCACGCGACGCGAAATCCAGGACGAAATCACGAGAGCTGGAAACGCACCGCAAGGCCCCGATGGGCCGCTTTATCCAGGCACCTGCCGCCATCTTGATGCGGATGAACGTCAAAAACGACTCACCCGTGGTGACGCCTATGCCCTGCGACTCGATGTAACCCAAGCGCTGCAACTCATCGACACCCCGCTGACCTTCACCGAACTCTCTCGCGGCGAAATCACCGCGGATCCGACGATCTTTGGCGATGTCGTGCTGGCCCGCAAAGACATCCCCGCGAGCTATCACCTCGCTGTCGTCGTGGATGATGCGCTGCAAGGCATCACGCTCGTCACGCGTGGCGAGGATTTGCTACCAGCCACGCATCTGCACCGCTTGCTTCAGCACCTGCTCCACCTTCCCGTGCCCCGCTGGCATCACCACCGCCTCATTACCGATGAAAACGGAAAACGCCTCGCGAAGCGAGATGACGCCCGCTCCTTAAAAAGCCTGCGTGAGGCTGGATGGACGCCGAACCGCCTGTGCCAGGAGCTAGGCATCTGAGACTTTGCTAAAAACCTCCCTATGCAGCCATGGCCTCTGTGATAAAACCGTCCTCTGTGAAAATCTCCGCTGCCGTCTCCATCTTCAACGACGTGATTGGTCCCGTGATGCGCGGGCCATCGAGTTCACATTGTGCGGCGGCGCTGCGTATCGGGCGCCTGGCGCGTGATTTGATGGACGGCGAAATCGACGACGTGCTCGTCGAGTTCGATCGTTCCGGATCGCTGCCGACCACACATGACAGTCAAGGCAGCGACATGGGCCTCTTCGGCGGCCTACTCGGCTGGGATGCCGATGACGAGCGGCTGCCAAACTCAGCCAAGGCGCTCGCCGATGCCGGGATCAAACTCCGCATCGAAACCGTCGATGTCGGCGATCCACATCCAAACACCTACCGGCTCACACTCAGAAACAGCCGAGAGGAACATTCGCTCATCGCCATCTCCACCGGCGGTGGCATGATGGAGGTGCTTAGCATTGATGCTGTGCCACTGCACATGGATGGAGGCTATCATGAGACGCTGATTTGGCTGCCTAAAGGATGCGAGCCAAGCTTTGAAGCCGAGGAAGTGATTGTTCACGACTTGGGCGAGCAGCAGCTTGTGCAGGTCCGCTCTGACCAATTCGTCGGGTCGGCCGGGTTGGACGCATTCGCTGTGAAAAGTCTCTCTCCCGTTCTTCCGGTGCCTTCACGGAAGAACATGCAGGTGCCCTTCAGCAACTGCGCCGCCATGCTGAAGCACGACGGAGCCCAAAACAAACCGCTCTGGCAGCTCGCCATCGAATACGAGCGTGCTCGCGGCAGCTTCACCGAGCGTGAAGTCATCGAAAAGATGATCGCCATCGTGCGCATCCTGCGCAAATCCATCGCCAGCGGCATCGCAGGCACGAGCTACGAAGATCGCGTGCTGCATCATCAGAGCGGACGCTTTGATGAGATGCTGAAGGCAGGCCGCTTACTCGATGGCGGTGCGTTGAACCGCATCATTCTCTACGTCACCGCGCTCATGGAAGTGAAGAGCAGCATGGGGGTCATCGTCGCCGCACCGACAGCGGGCGCGTGCGCCGCACTTCCCGGGGCTGTCATCGCCATGGCGGAGGCGATGAATCAAAGCGAAGAAGAGATGGCCAAAGCCATGCTAGCCGCCGGTTTGATCGGCGTCTTCATCGCCACTCGCTGGACCTTTGCGGCCGAAGTCGGCGGTTGTCAGGCCGAAGGCGGTTCTGCGGCTTCGATGGCAGCGGCGGCGCTTGTCACCCTCGCGGGCGGCACACGCGATCAAGCCATCGCCGCGGCATCGATGGCCTTCCAGAGCATGCTCGGCCTCATCTGCGATCCCATCGCGAATCGCGTTGAGGCACCTTGCCTCGGCAAAAACGTCATGGCAGCCAGCAACGCTCTCTCCTGCGCGAACATGGCTCTCGCTGGCTACGATCCGCTCATCCCACTCGACGAGGTCATCGACGCCGCGAAGCATGTTTCCACGATGATGCCGCGAGAGCACCGCTGCACCTCCCTCGGTGGTCTGGCCATCACGCCGACCTCGCTGGAGATCGAGCGAAAGCTCGCGGCGCTAAAAAGCAGGGGCTGTGGCAGTTGTCACTGCTGACTCCGAAAGAATCACACGGCGAGGGACTTCTAGTCCCACCATGAACCGCCGCTCCTTCATCTCCACCACCGCTACCACTGCTTTTGGTTTCCAGATTGTCCCTGCGCATGTCGTGCGTGCTCAGGGCGCTGCTCAAACGCCGTCAAACAAGCTCCGTATTGCTGCGATTGGTGTTGGTGGACGCGGCGCGGCGGATCTCGGCGACATGGCAGGCGAGGACATCGTGGCGCTGTGTGATGTCGATGAGCGTCGAGCTGCTGAGAGCTTCAAGAAGTTCCCGAAGGCACGGCGCTTCACCGACTTTCGCAAGATGTTCGACGCGATGAACAACGAGATCGATGCCGTCCTCGTCGCCACGCCGGATCATACTCATGCCGTCGCCGTGCTGGCAGCACTCGGCCATGGGAAGCATGTGTATTGTGAGAAGCCGTTGGCGCACACGGTAGCGGAAGTGCGGGCGATGCGAAAGGCGGCGCTGGAGAAAAAGGTGATCACGCAGGTGGGCAATCAGGGGCATTCGTCGGACAGCATTCGGCTGTTTGTCGAAATGGTGCAGTCGGGAGCCATCGGCAATGTGTCGGAGATCCACGCGGGCTGTGATGCCTTCCGGGATGTGTATTGCCAGATCAGCAAGCAGCAGGCGATCCAGACGGAGAAGCACGAGGTGCCGCAGGGTCTCGACTGGGACCTGTGGCAGGGGCCGCTGAAGAGGCAGCCCTTTCATTCGGCGTATGTGCCCTTTAGCTGGCGCGGCTTTTCGGCGTATGGCAGCGGCTGCATCGGCGACTGGATCTGCCACGTCGTCGATCCGTCGTTCTGGGCGCTCGATCTCGGCATGCCAACAGCCATCACGGCGGAGACGAAGGATTACGATCCGGTCAAACACGCGGCGTTTTATCCGAAGGGCACACGCATCACTTATGAGTTCGGCGCGAAAGCCAATCGCAGCCCGGTGAAGCTCATCTGGCACGACGGCGAGATCGGCATTCCCGCGCCGGAGGAACTGAAACAGGATAACCGCAGGGTCGTCGGCATCGGCGCGGTGGTCATCGGCGATAAAGGTAAGATCATGCACGGTTCGCACGGCGCAGGAGGCGTGCGCCTGATTCCCGAGACGAGCATGAAGGGCTTCAAAGTGCCTGAGAAGACCATCGCCCGCGTGCCGAAGGGCAATCATCAGCACGACTGGCTTAACGCCATCCGCGAAAACCGCCCAGCAGGCTCCAGCTTTGAATACGGCGGCTCTTTGAGCGAGATCGGCCTGCTCGGCATGATCGCCGTGCGCCGCAGCGGCACCCGCCTGGAGTGGGACAACGCCGCGATGAAATTCACGAACGATGCGGAAGCCACCACAATGCTCACGCCGGAGTATCGTGACGGGTGGAGCTTGTGATTCTCACTTCGGCTTGATCACAATCGCATCTAGCCAAGGCAGTGAGATATCTACCACCAAACCACCGGCATCACGATTCCGAGCTGTCACCGTGCCACCGCAGGCTTCGATGCAGCGTTTGGTGATGGCGAGGCCGAGGCCGCTGCCGCCCGTGCTGCGACCTCTCGCGGCTTCGGGTCGAAAAAAGGGTTCAAAAAGGCGTGAGACGGCATCTTCCGGCACGCCAGGGCCTCGATCCGCGATTTCGATGTTCACACGCCCGTTTTCAGCCTTGGCGGTGATTTCGATGTCTTTGGCGTAGCGGATGGCGTTGCGGAAGACGTTGCCAATCGCACGGTCGAGAGCGTTTCGGAGGCTGTGGAGCTTGATGTCGCCGATTTCGAGTTTCACGCCGTTTTCGGGGGCTTCGCGGGCGAGGATGTTTTGGAGCAATTCGCGCAAATCGATGGCTTCGGGCGTTTCGCGGTCGGGGATGGTTTCGGCTTTGGTGAAGGCGAGGACTTCTTCGACGAGCTTCGCCATGTGCTGGAGCTCGCGGTCGAGTTTTTGCAGGTAGGTGGCCTGCTCGGGCGTGCTGCGCTGTTCGACGACGCCTAGCGCCATCTGCATGCGAGCGATGGGGCTGCACAGCTCGTGGGCGACATCGGCGGTGATGCGGCGCTGCTGCGTCATGTAGTCGCCGAGCTGGGCGGCCATGGTGTTCACGGAGGTGGAGAGTTCGCCGAGTTCGTCGTTGCGTTGGTTTTCGATGCGCTCGTCGAATTTGCCATGGGCGATGCGGCCTGCGGCGGTGTTGAGCGTGCGGATGAAGCCAGTGATGCCACGCACAAAGGGCATCCACATGAGTGCGGAGATGAGGAGCGCGGCGGCGGCGAGCCAAAGCCACGGACGCAGATCGAAAAAGAGGCCGCCGCCGCTGATGCTGTCGGAGACCATGACGAGCGTGAGTGAGCGGCCGCCTTGCGCGACGAGGTCGAGATGAATGCCAGCCCAGTAGCGGGCGGGATCGCCAGCTCGCAACATGAAGCGCGGCTTCGGCGGTGCATCGGCAGGTCGTTTGGAGACGGGGCCGGGCTGGCGGCGAGGACTGCCATCGCCAGGAGGTCTGCGGTCGATCAGTTTGGGAAGCACCTCGGCGGGTGGGGCGATGGTTTTTCCAAAGACCTGCTCGCCGCGTCCGTCGAAGAGACCGAAGGTGACGCCGTGTTTTTGATCGTGGTCGTTCAGACGGGCTGGCCATTCGCTTTGAGCAAGGCGGGAGAACTCAAAGGTCACGCTCTCGCCGATGGCCGCGATACGGTCACCCGGTTCGCCGGAGAGCATCCAGTCGAGCCCGAGCTTGAACTGCGCCCTGAGGAAGAAGACGAAGAGCAGCGCCAGCACCGCGAGGTTCAGAGCGAACCACGAGAGGATCTTACCGTAGAGCGGTAGTTTGAGGCGGCTCATAAAGTATTCGGGGCATTCCTGCCCCGTCATTGAGCCGGGCCAGGAATGGCCCGGTTACTGGGAGTCACGAGTTGATAGCCATAGCCGCGCACGGTTTTGATGAAGCGCGGCTCCTTCGGGTCATCGCCGAGTTTTTTGCGCAGCGTGGAGATGTGCATGTCGATGGCGCGGTCGAAGACGTCCCACTCGCGGTCGGCGACTTCTTCGATGAGCTGCTCGCGGGTTCTGACGCGGCCGTGGGCCTTCGCGAGCGACAACAGCAGGCCGAACTCGGCGGGCGTGAGCTGCACGGGCTGGTCGCCGAGGACGACGTCGTGGGTTTCGGGATTGAGGCGCAGTTCGCCGATGACGAGTTCTTTGATGGGAGCTTGTGGGGCGGTCTCAGCGATCCAGCCGGTGCGGCGCAGCAGGGCGCGGAGGCGGGCGAGCAGCTCGCGGGAGGAAAAGGTCTTCGGCAGGTAGTCGTCGGCACCGAGTTCGAGGCCGACGATGCGGTCCACCTCCTCGCCGCGGCCGGTGAGCATCATGACGGGCACTTTGGAATTCGCACGGATGCGGCGGAGGACCTCAAAGCCATCGCAGCCAGGCATCATGACATCGAGGATGATCGCTGCCCAGGGCTCGGAGGTGGCGCGTTCGGCTCCATGCTCGCCATCATGCTCCATTTCGACCTCGAAACCCATGGGCTTGAGGTAATCGGCCACGAGCTGGCA
>JBEIGR010000286.1:0-6949 GCA_040381795.1 Verrucomicrobiaceae bacterium
GCAATCGAAGCCGAGTGTTCCCCAACCGATTCGATTGCCAATCGAATCTACTTTTTGGCTGCCTCGATCAGCTCCAGCCAATCACGCATGTGTTTTTCCCACGTTAGGGGCAGAACGCTTTCGCGGGCGTTTTGAGCGAGGCGGGTGCGCTCGGCTTCGCTGAGGTCGAGGGCTTCCTGAATGCGGGCGGCGAGTTCGATGGGCTGCTGCGGGTGGAAGAGCATGAAGCCGTTCTCGCCGTTTCGGATGTGATCGACGGCTCCATCCATGACGGAGACGATGCCAGGAAGACCACAGGCCATGCTTTGCAGCACGGTGGGAGAGAAGGCGTCGTATTGCGTGGGATGGATGAACCAATCGGCGGCCTGATACAGCTCGATGAGCTGGCTGGTGACGGGCACATGCCGCACTTTGTCGGCGAGGCCGAGGCCCCGGATGAGGCCTTGCGCGGCCGGGCCGAGGCTTTTGCCGACGATCCAGAGGGTGGCGTCGAGCTTTTGCATGGCTTCGAGCATGGGCTCGAGCCCACGACGTCGATGGCTGAGCGAGACGAAGAGAAGCACCGGGCGTGCGGGATCGGTATGGAGCTTGCGACAGAGCAGTTCGCGGAGATTCGCCCGATCATCGGCAGGCTTGAAGACCTGCGATTCGACGGGCGGGGAGAGAATGCGGAGGCGTGAGGCATCGGTGCGGTAGATGCCCTGAAGCTGGGCGCTGACGCGGGCGGAGCTGGTGACGAGCGTGGGCGTGCTGGAGTTGGTGTGGAGTCTTTTCTCCAAATGCAGCTCGTAGAGGTGTTTTGCGCTAAAACGTTGCCACAGGGGTAAAAGCTGGCCGTAGAGCCGGTGGCAGCCGGTGCCGTTGCGATGGATGCTTTGCACGCAGGTGCGGCCAAAGCCGATGCTTACCTCGGCGCCCGCTTCGAGGGCGACACGCGGAGCGAGTCGGTTGAAGTGCCACATGCGCAGCGTGGCGCTACCTTTGAGGCGAGGAAGCAGTCGCCAATCTCCCGGCAGCATCGCGCCGATCTCCGGCGTGGTGAGCGTGCTGATGTAGCTCAACTCGTGCCCGGCGGCGATGATGCGCTTGGCGAATTCGATGAGGAACACCTCCACTCCGGTGCTGCGGATGATTTGATGGTGGAGGAGGGCGATTTTCATATACCGCGGTTGCTTTGACGTGCCTCGACCTCGCTCTCGTAAAGCCGTGCGTAGCGGTCGAAGGCAAAGAATGCGGTCGCCACGGCGATCCACAGGCCGGGGAAGCCATCGAGAAAGCCGCGACGCAAAAAGTAAGCTCGCGTGAAGCGCCAAACGGGCCGGAAGATCGTGTGGAGCAGGGACCAGCGCTTCTTTTTCACCTGCTGGGTGCTCAAAAACACGCCGGAGTATTCGATGTGCTTCAAGAGGTAGTGGCGGATGTTTTGAAAGGAGTAATGCAGCAGATCGCCATTGAGGGATGTCGTGCTGCCATTCACCACGAGGCGCTCATGCACCTGCCCGCCGCCATCCGCTTCCCAGCGGTTGCCTTCGCGACGGAAGAGTCGCGTTTTGCGGTCGGGATACCAGTCGCCATGATAAATCCAGCGACCAAGGAACCAGGTGCGCCGCGCCATGGAGCCACCCGCATGCTTTTCAGCCTCGCCACGTTCGAAAAAGGCCCGGATGGAGGCGGCGAGTTCGGGCGAGACGACTTCATCGCAGTCGAGATTCAGGATCCAAGGCTGCGTGCAGAGTTCTAGGCAGCGGTTTTTCTGCGCGGTGTAGCCCAGCCAGTCTTGATGGATGAACTTGGCTCCAAATTCAGCCGCAATCTCTGCGGTGCGGTCCTTCGAGCCAGAGTCGAGGATCACAATTTCCGAGGCCAGATCCGCCACGCTGGCGAGGCAGCGGCGCAGATTGGCCTCCTCGTTGAGCGAGATGATAGAGATCGAGAGAGGCTGGCTCAGCATGCGCCCGATTCTGCCGCCTCGAAAGCCGGTGCCAAGCATGAAAGCGCGGATGGCTGACAAAAATTAAGGTCTCCCAAAAATAAAAAGACGCGGGCATTGACACTCATCGGACGGGAAGACTATATTTTTAGCCTCATGCTCAGGCAAATCATCGGACAATCAGAAGCGCATAAGGACGACAAACGTGTCGAGGCTGCTCCCACACCGGCTCCCGTAGCCGAGCGTGCTCCCATCCTCTCCGCCACCCCCGCTCCTTCTGCATCACCCCAACGCGTTCACTCTGCACCCATCATGACATCCAGTAAAAACGTCCTCTCCAACGACGTCGAGATCAAAGGCTCGATCAAGTTCTCTCACGACCTCATCATCGACGGCAAAATCGAAGGAGAAGTCATCTCCGACGGTAGCCTCACCGTGGGTGAAAACGCCCTCATCAAGGGTGAAGTCAAAACCCGCAGCGTGATCATCTTCGGCAAGGTCGAAGGTAATATCACGGTCACCGAGCGTTGTGAGTTGAAGAGCAATGCCATCCTCGTGGGTGACATCGCCGCAGGCACGCTCTCCATCGAAGAGGGTGCTACCTTCATGGGTCAGTCCCAAGTCGGCAAAAAGGCGGACTCAAAGCCCGCTGGAGGTCTCAACCTTGGCCCCAAGCCCTAACCTCTAATTCTTATCCGAGTGTTCGGACGGTTTTTCGCACCGAAGTCCAGCATTCTTCCGACACCACCGAAGAACCATATCGAAGTGGTGTGTCCGGCTTGTGGCGCGGCTCAGTATGAGCCGCGCCTTGTCGTTTCCACGTTTTGCAAAAAGTGCGGCGCTCACCTCACGATTCAGAAGCGCCGCATCACCGCCTCGAAAGTCAGCCGCTCTGGAGCAGGCTATGAAGACTGGACGGAGGATTCTCCCGCCAAGTTCGAGGCTCCATCCGCCCCCGCATCTGAAAAGCCAGCACCGGAGGCTGAAGTCAAAGCGGCCGTCCTGCCCGAAGCGGTGAGTGAAGAAGATCAAAAGGCTGATCTCTCGGCTTCAGATGGTTTTGGGGCCTTTTTAAGGGCGCAGGTGCAGCCCGATGCGCTGCCCGCGATTGCCGTCGAGGCCTCTGAGCTACGCATCGCGGAGGCTCGGACTCAGGAAGAGCCTCTCACCGGCTCGCTCCGCCGCCCCACATCCAATTCCCCGGCACCCACGCCCGCTCCGGCGCCGATGAATGCCAGCTCGATCCAGAAGATGAAGGATCTGGGCATGTATCGGAACCAGTATTTCAAAGACGCCGAGTGCTTTGACTGTGGGCACAAGTTCAAGACCAGCCGCTCCGCCCGCTCCGCCAACTGCCCCACCTGCGGTGCCTACATTTCTCTCGAAGACGTGGAGATCAACATGAACGCCACGCAACCGGTGAAGACGCGTGGGGATGTCATGATCCGCAAGCGCGGCCATCTCTCCGCCAGCAGCTTGCAATGCCGCGATTTGCGCTGCTTCGGCAATTTGGAAGCCAATGTGGAGTGCAGTGGCGACGCCATTTTCAAGGCCACCGGCACGGTCATCGGCGAGATTAAATGCCGGCGCTTCATCGTCGAAAAAGGTGCTGACCTTGTTTTCAAAAATCTCATCCGCGCCGAGGAGGTGGACATTCAGGCACGCATCACGGGCAATGTTTTTTCCTCCGGCCTCGTGCTCATCGGGGCCAATGGCTCCGTGAATGGCGATGTCACCGCCCGCTCCGTTTCTATTGAGCCTGGTGGCGAACTCAACGGCGCGATGAACATCGTCCGTGGCAAGCCCGCTACACCGCCGCCAGCGGCTTCGTGAGGTCTTTGCGGCATGAGACGCTTCGTCTGGATCCTCGCCGCGATCGTTGTGCTGCTATCTGCTGTTTGGGGCTTTGATTTGCTGGCATCCTACACTCGCCTTCTGATGCAACGTCTTACCTTTGAGCCTCTCGTGCTGCCATATCCGCCGCCGCCATCCCGCGAGCATTGGAAAACGATGCCCGCGTTTGAACGGCTCGCCGATGTGAACCGGCGCGTGGAACCGCTTTTGGAGAAGAAACTCGTCGAGAGTGGTTTGCGGCTCGGAAACCCTGTTTTCATCCGGCTATTCAAAGAATCCGGCGAGTTCGAGCTCTGGCTCCAAGATGCCGCTGGAGCCTGGAAAACCTTTCGCACCTATCCCATCGCCTGTTTTTCCGGCGAACTCGGCCCGAAGCAGCGTGAAGGCGACAAGCAAGCCCCCGAAGGCTTTTATTCGGTCACGTCAAAACAGCTCAATCCGGCCAGCAGCTACCATTTCGCCTTCAACATCGGCTACCCGAATGCTTTCGATCTCCACCACCAGCGCACCGGCAGCCTCATCATGGTGCATGGCGATGAAGTCAGCATCGGCTGCTATGCGATGACCGATCCAGTCATCGAGGAAATTTATCTCCTCGTTTCCGCCGCTCTTGAAAAAGGCCAGCCGGATGTGCCCGTGCATTGTTTCCCCTTCCGCTTCACCGATGAACGCCTGCAAAAAGCAAAGGGTGAATCGTGGTTCAGCTTTTGGGAGAACCTCCGCGAGGGCTATCAGCACTTTGAAACACATTGTGTGGTGCCGAAAATCACCGTGGAGCAGGGGCGCTATCGCGTCCGCTGATCCTCACACCAGTTCCGGCATCGGCTGCCAGCCATCGACGACGTATTGCGGACGCCCAGTGAGGTCGGTGAGGGTTGTTTTGACGGTGTCGATGCCCATGTGGCGGTAGAGCGTGGCAAAGACCTCGCCGAAATGCACGGGGCGATCGGTGGGCTCGCCGCCGAGCTTGTCGGTGGCACCGATGACTTGGCCGGTTTTCAAGCCACCACCAGCAAGCAGCGCACCGCCGACACGCGGCCAGTGATCGCGGCCACCGTCTTTGTTCACGATGGGGGTTCGGCCAAACTCACCCCAGGCAACGACGGCGACATCTTTGTCGAGGCCACGCTCATGCAGATCCTCGACGAGAGCACTCATGCCTTGATCGAAGAGCGGCAGATGGCGGAGGAGCTGAGGGTAGTTGTTATCGTGGAAGTCCCAGCGGCCGAAGTTCAGGGTGACCACCCGGGCACCAGCCTCGACGAGGCGGCGGGCCAGCAGGAAGTGCTCGAGGTTCAGTGGCGCACCGTCGCCGTAGTTTTTCGGATCGCCCTTGCCGTAGCGTTCGCGGGTTTTGATGGTCTCCTTGCTCAAATCGAGCGCAGTGAGCAGCTTGCTTGAGGTGAGCACATTGAGCGCCTGCTGATTGAAGGCATCCATGCTGCTGACGAGACCGCTGGCGTCGATTTCGCGGCGGAAGTTGTCGAAGCCATCGAGCAGCGAGCGGCGGTCTTCGAGACGGTCGAGCGTGATGCCATTGAGTTGGAGGTCCTCGACGCCTGCGCCATTCGGGCGAAAGGCGGAGTGCGTATTCCCCATGTAACCGGGATGCCCAGGCGAGCCGTAAGGCGGATGTCCGGCCTTTGGCGCGAGGCCAACAAAGGCAGGCACAGCAGGATCGGCCTGTCCTTGCAGCTTAGAGATCACCGAGCCGAAGGAAGGCGGATCGGAAAGGCGGCCGGTGGGCGCGTTGCCACCGTTTGGAGGCGGTGGGCGGCCGGTGTAGCAGATGAAGCTGTCGTGAGCGCCGTTCGGGCTGCCATACATGCTTCGGATGGGCACCAGCTTATCCATAATCTTCGCGAGGCGCGGGGCGTGCTCGGAAATGTGGATGCCGGGAACGGCTGTTTTGATGGGTTTATACGGGCCGCGGATCTCCAGCGGCGCGTCCATCTTCAAATCATACATGTCCTGATGCGGCGGGGCACCGCACATGTAGATCATGATCACCGATTTGAAGCTCCGGCCCGTTTTGGCCTCCGCTTCCGCTTTGAGCAGCTCCGGCAACGACAGCCCGCCCATGGCGAGGCCGCCGATGCGTAGAAAATCGCGACGCGAGACGCCGTCGCAGAATTTGCCGTGAGATTTGCCGGAGAGGGTGAGCATTGCCAAAACTACGGCGGGGCGGGGCGAAGGCTTTCAATGAAGAATGGTGAAGGACGAATTCAGAATGACGAATGAAGGGCGAAGCCCTAAAAAGGCGGCATGAAAACGATTTTGCTGCTCGCTGCCATGGCGTGGACAAGACTTCCCGACATCCCGGATGCTCGCGGCTTCGCGGGGGCTTTTGCAGGCGTTCAGGATGGAAAGCTCATCATCGCCGGTGGCACGCATTTCACCGACAAGATGCCCTGGGAAGGCGGGACGAAGGTCTGGTATGACACCGTGCATGCCTTCGACGGCGAATGGAAGGTCATCGGCAAGCTGCCGAAGCCGAACGGGTATGGCGTGAGCATCACGACAGGGCAGGGGATGCTCATCGCGGGTGGTGGCAATGCCACGGAGCACTTTCGAGAGGTCTTCTGGCTGCAAAAAGACGCGAAACTGCCACCGCTGCCAAAGCCCTGCGCCTTCATGAGCGGCTGCGTGCTTGATGAGGTGCTCTACATCGCTGGCGGCATCGAAACACCGACGGCGACGAGTGCGATGAACACCTTTTGGTCCCTCGATTTGAAGAAACCGGACGTGGTGTGGCAGGAGCTGTCACCCTGTCCCGGCGGCGGCCGCATCTTGAGCTGCATGGCGGCAGCCGAAGGTCGCGTGTGGTTGTTCAGCGGCGCGGCCTTGAAAGCCGGTGCCGATGGCAAAGCAGAACGCCTCTGGCTGAAGGACGCGTGGAGCTACACACCCGCGCCTCGTAGCGGCGAGCGTCAGCTTGCCGAATCTGGAAGACTCACGTCTTCCGCTACGGGCTGGCTGAAGTTACCCGAGATGACACGTGTGGCCGTGGCAGCCCCTGGGCCAGCTCCCGTGGTGGATGGCAAGATCCTCATCTTCGGCGGTGATGACGGCGCTTTGGTGAACTTTGAGCCCAAATCGGCTCATCCAGGCTTTCCACGCGAGGTGCTGGCTTTCGAGGTGAAAACGCAAACATGGTCCAAGGCC
>JBEIGR010000287.1:0-6942 GCA_040381795.1 Verrucomicrobiaceae bacterium
ACGACGGCCACGCCTTGCTTGTAGCCTTCGACCGTGGTTTGCAGCGTGGCGATGCGCATTTGAGCCAGCGCATCGCGTTTTTGCAGCGAGGCGATCTCGCCATTCAAAGCGGTGATCTGCTTCTCCAAGCCTTCGCGTTGGTCGGCTGCAGCTTTTTGGGCACGCTCGATCTGCGTGGCGACAGCCGCTGTGGTGGATTGGAGGTTCGTCTGGAGCTTTTCACGCTCCATCCAAAGCCAAGCGGAAGAGACGGCCAAGGCGGCCGCAGCAGCCCAGCCGGTGAATGCCCAGTAATTGCCCGAGTGCTTCGCGGCGCCAGTGCGTCGCGAGCGGATTTTGGCGCGGATGCGGCCTTTGAGCGCCGGAGGCGGTGCGAAAGGTGTGACGGCACCAGCCAGTTCAGCGACGGTGGCTTCCAGCTCGGTGCAGAGAGTCTTCAGAGCATGATCACGTACGATCACACCATCGAGAGTGCGTTTTTCGTCCCCTTCGAGCATGCCGAGGGCGTTCAGAGCGGCTAGTTCCTCAAATCGCTCCTCCATCGCGTCCTCCTTTCAGCAGCTCACGCAGGCGCATGAGACCACGACGGATGTTTGTCTTCACCGTGCCCAGTGGCATGTCGAGCGTCTCGGAGATGGTGTGGTGCGTGAGGCCCTTCAAAAAGGCTAGCTCGACGAGCTTCCGCTGCTCCGCCGGGAGCTGCTGGAGGGCGCTGCGCACGATTTCGGCCCGCTCGCGGGATTGTACATCCTCATCGGCGCCGGGCAGTGAGTCGCCATCGCCCAGCGTGGCATGCTCCAGTGAAGCGGCCTCCACGAGACGCGTGCGGCGGCCCAGCGCCCGCATGCGGTCGATGGCCTTGTTGCGGAAAATCATCACCGCCCAGGTGAAGGCCTTGGCCCGAGAAGGATCGTAGCTGGAGGCGTGATCCCAGAGCTGCACAAAACCATCTTGCAGCACATCTTGGGCATCCCGCTCATCATGCAGCATCTGCCGTAGAAGGCCGTAGAGACGCGGAGAGAGGCGGTCATACAGCTCATCAAAGGCACGCGAGTCTCCGCGTGCGACACGCTGGAGCAGCTCTTCCTCGGTGATTTCGTTCGGACTCATGGGGTTTCTGGTCCGTCCCGCCTCGAAAGATTCTCGTTTCGGGGAGATTCGACGACGCGGAGCGGAAAGGGGGGGCTGGTTCCATGCCAGTGCTTGTGAGATCACACAAGTTTTTGCGTATGAAAACCCACGTTGGATTCACTCATCTCACAAGCTGAGCGTCACCAGATACCGCTGCCGCGTGAAGAGCAGCTCGCAGCTCACTTTTTCCACCGGCAGCCCCGTGAGCCGGGCGATGGCCTGCCGGTAAAGGGCGATCTGCGGGGCGTAACCCTTCAATTTGTCCTCCAAAGCGCCCTCGGCGGAGATGTCATCCGTTTTAAAGTCGATCAACCGCGCCGAATCGCGGCACACGATCACGCGGTCAAAGGTGCCGCTGATCCAGTTGCCGTTGTGGATCATGTCAAAGGACCGCTCCCGCCACACCTGCGCTTCGAGAGATGGTTTCGTGAAGGCTGCGGCCACATCGGACGAGGCCAGCACCTCATGCACCATCTTTAAAGCGATGTCCTCGATCGGTTCGCCGCGCAGCAGGCCGCTCTTTGCCCAAAGCGGTTCGAGCACGCTTAAATCTCGATCCCATTCCACCAGCGCCAGCAGTTCATGCACCAGCGTGCCGAGCCTACGCCCCGGCTCGCGGCCCTCACTGAAGAGCACGCTGCCTTTGACCTGGAAATCTTCTTCACCTGAGGGCGTCACACGACGCGGCATCGCCTGATGACGGCGCAAAAGTGCGCCGAGAGGCTCGTGAGTTTCAGGAAGAGCAGGGGGCTCCACTTTCACCTTCTCTTCGATGCCTTTAAACCACGTCGCATCGCCGGTTTCCCATTCGATTTGGAATCCATCACGCTCCACCGCCGTGCCGCCGCGCAGCATGCTGCGGAGAAATTGGGCCTCGTTCACTGAGGTGGAGGTTTTGGGCGGCGGTTTGGCCACGAGATATAGGCCACGCTTGGCCCGCGTCATCGCCACATAGAGACGGCAGAGCGATTCGAAGCCAGCCCGTTGCTTGGCGGCCTCAAACTCCGCCCGCAACTCCGCGTGCATCGGCAGGAGAGCACGCGGTGGCTCTTGAAGCACCCAGTCAATGCCGTCCTCGTTGCGATTCACCACCAGCGAGCGGGAGCGCACGAGGTTCATCGTATCCCCGCTCACGCCGGGGAGGATCACCACGTCGAATTCGAGGCCCTTCGACTTGTGAACCGTCATCACCTGCACCGCCTGCGCCGCGCCGCCGCTGCTCATCGGCGTCTCGCGGGCATGCTGGATGAAGGCGTCAATGTCCCGCGAGCCATGCGAATCAAACTCCGCCGCGATCTCGCCAAACTGCCGCAGCCGACGGTCGTGAAAGGCATCCATCGCTGGCAAAACCTCCCGCAGATGCCGCGTCCACACCTCCGTGAAGCCCACGAAGCCTTTTTCAAAGACGAGCGACCTTACCTCCGCCATCGTCGCGGGCTGAGGCTCGATCTTTTCACGCAGCGGCGTCATGCGCAGATGCTCGCGGGCCATCGTGTCATCGGGATGCGCGGCACCTTGCAGCAGCGAGAGCAGGGCAAGCGTGACCGCATTATCCGTGGCGGGATGCTGCTGGGATTCGCACACGATCTCCATGCCAGTCTCCACTCGCAGCGTCTCCGCCATCTCATTCGCATCGCTGTTGCCACGCACCAGCACCGCGCAGCTCAGGCCACGCTCCAACGGTTGCAAATGCTTCAACAAAGCCGCCACCACCATCGCGGGCTCCTCATCTTTTTCGGCGCAAAGCAGTGCCGTATGCCCGGCGAGGTCCTGGTTGCGCTCCGCGGCCCGATGCATCTGAAACTCAAAACCCTTCGTGCAGCCTACCACGAGGCTTTCCATGCCCGCCGGCTCGCCAAACACCGCGTTCACCGCATCCAGAACGGCCGGTGCGCTGCGATAGGAACAACTCAGGCTCTCGCGCCGCAGTCCTTCTTCGCTGCCTTCACGATGCGGCCACGTCGCCAGCACATCATCAAACAATCCCGGCTCCGCCTGACGCCAGAGGTAGATCGACTGCTTCGGATCACCCACCGCATAAAAGCTGCGTCGTCCTGCATCATCCTGCATCACCTCGTCCACCAGTCCCTTCACCACGCCCCACTGCACGCGGCTGGTGTCCTGAAACTCATCGAAAAGCCAGTGCTCGTAACGTGAATCGAGCCGGAACCACAAGTCCGCGTCCTCGTTCTGCAACCAGTCCGGCGTTCCCGCCGCCTGCGCCAGCAGCCGCTGCACATCCGCGAACGACAATCTCCCGCGACCCCGCACCCGCCGCGCATACTCGCCCTCATAAAGCTCCATCAGCGCCGCCATGCCCGTCGTGCGTTGGGCCCGACAGGCCAGCTCGCGATGCAGGATCGTGCGAGCGAGCTGCATCCAAACCTCACGCAGCATGCCATCAAGCTTCACCTTCTTCCGCGCCCAATTCACGACCGAGGAACCCTTTTCGAGCTCCGGCCAGGCCTCGCCCGTTTTTTCCACAAAGAACTTCAAGCGCTTCCCAAAGCTCGTCCCCGGCTCCCAGGTGCTCAAATCACTTTCCAGCTCATCGAGGAATTTGATGCCTTCATCATTCTCCGGCTGAAAAACACGTCGCAAAGCCTTCATGGCCTCCGCCAAGCTTTGTTCGCCTGCCACGAGGCCTGGCACGCGACCCCAGCGCTCGGCCGAATCGCTTTGCAGCCAGGTATCGTGATGCGCCTTGATCCAGCTTTCGAGGCTTTCCGCCGCGCCGCGTTCTTCATGGCCAAACGTGGCCTGTTTGTAGCCTTCGAGCAGGGCACGAGCCGTTTTGCCATCCTGCTCCGCATGCACCCGCTCCAACAAGGCATCCAGCGCCTCGCGTCGTGCCTGAAGGGTTTCATCCTCTGCCATCACGCGAGCACCGAGCGGCAGTCCCAGCTCCAGCGGAAAGCATGCCGCGATATTCGCGAAGAAGCTATCCATCGTCCCCAGCCGCAGCTTGTGCAGCCGCCGCGTCACCGAGCGCAGCAATTCATTGAAGGCCACTTTGGCCGGTGGAGCCGGGCGCAGGCCATCGAAATAGCCCTGCGCGTCCCCCGCCTGGGCCATCGACGAGAGCTGACGCAGAATGCGCTGAAAAAACTCCCCCGCCGCCTTTCGCGTGAAGGTCATCGCCGCGATCTCCTCCGGCCGCTGCCCCAGCGAAAGCAGATGCACATGCCGCCGCACCAGCTGGTAAGTCTTTCCAGACCCCGCTGACGCCGAAACGAGAATGTGCCGCATGCGCTCCATGATGGCAGCGAGTGTGAACGGCGCTGACGACGAGGCAAATGGTCATCGCTGGCTGTTCTAGGGCGGCATGGATTTGCTCGGCTCTTTTTTGGTAGCCAGACGCCACCGCTTTTCTCTATCCTCCGCGCCTTCACCATGGAAACACCGCTTACTCCTCTCGATTTCGCCCGTCGTGCCCGCCGCTTGTATGCGGAGCGTGAAGCCGTTGTCGATGGAGACTTGCGGCTGACTTACGGGCAGTTCTTTGAGCGCTGTGACCAATGGTCCGTCTGCCTGCAAACGCTAGGTGTGCAGCCCGGCGACGGAGTGGCGCTCATCTCGCCGAACACGCACGCACATCTCGAAGGCTACTACGCCGTGCCGCAGATCGGCGCGGTGACCGTGCCGATCAATTTCCGCCTCACCGCCGATGACTTCGCCTACATTCTCCGCCACAGCGGCGCGAAGGTCGTTTGTGCCCATCCTGACTACTTTGAGGCCATCGAGCGCATCCGCCCGCAAACGCCCGATGTGCAGCACCTCGTCGCCCTCGAAGGCCAACGCGAGGGCTGGCTCGGCTATGAGGCCTTGCTCGCCGCTGCGTCGCCCGATTTCAAACCAGCATCCATCGACGAAACGGACATCATTTCCATCAACTACACCAGCGGCACCACGGCGAACCCAAAGGGTGTCATGGTCACGCATCGGAACACCGCGCTGAACATCATGGGCCACCTCATGCACACGCGCCTCTCTAGCGCGGATCGGTATCTCTGGGTGCTGCCGATGTTTCACGCGAACGGCTGGTGCTTCACCTGGACCATCACCGCCGTCGGCGGAAAGCATGTCTGCCTGCGCAAAGCGGACCCGCGGCTCATCTTTGAAGCCATCGTTCGCGAAGGCATCACGCTGCTCTGCGCCGCGCCAACCATCCTCATCAGCATCGCGAATGCGCCCGAGGAACTACGCAAATCAGCGCCACGCGGCGTGCGAGTCTTCACCGCTGGTGCACCGCCCGCCGCGGCCACGATCGAGCGCATCGAGGGCGACCTCGGATGGGAAATCATCCACGTTTATGGCCTCACCGAAGTCTCGCCCATCGTCACCATCAGCGAAAGTCGCCCCGAGCATGCGCAGCTCAGCTCCGCTGAACGAGCACGCATCAAAGCGCGGCAAGGCGTCGAGTATCTCGGCAATGCGGAGGTCCGCGTCGTCGATGACGCGGGCAACGAAGTCGCCCAAGATGGTGCGACGCTTGGTGAGATCATCATTCGCGGCAATGCAGTCATGGCTGGCTACTACAACGACCCCGCCGCCACCGCGAAGGCCATCCGCGACGGCTGGTTTTACAGCGGAGACGCCGCCGTCGTGCATGCCGATGGCTACATCGACATCCGCGACCGCTGGAAGGACGTCATCATCAGCGGCGGTGAAAACATCTCCTCCATTGAAATTGAAGGTGCGCTGCTTCGTCACCCCGCCGTGCAAGAAGTCGCCGTCGTCGGCATGCCCCATGAAAAGTGGGGCGAAACCCCGCAGGCCTTCATCGTGCTCAAACCCGGCGCAGCGGCCACCGAGGAGGAACTCCGTCTGTTTTGCCGCGAACATCTCGCCCACTTCAAAGTGCCCCACGGCTTCACCTTCATCGCGGAACTGCCCAAGACCGCCACCGGCAAAATCCAGAAATATGTGCTGCGCGGTGGTCGCGCCAATATAACCGCACAGTGACGCTTGATTGCATGCCTCGGGCGATGTCTGTCCGCTGCGTAGGAGCCAACATGCTTGCCTCATTTAGAACCGCTTCATCGCCAAACTCGGCTGGCGGGACGAGCGCTCGCACGTTTTGCCGCAGTGCATCATCGACAGTGGCCTGCAAGGCAAGGTCGTCGAGCCCGTCATTGATCACATCGAGTATGACGAAGGCCGCGATCCTGTCGCGGAGCGCGCCTGGGACACGATCTGAGCCTCAATCCTTCGGCGGCCACGTCACGCCATCGAGTTCCTTCGGCAATTGCGTCGGGTCCTGCGGATAAAACAGCGAGAGATCGACCTTCGAATTCGATCCCTGCACAAATTCCAGCTCCTCCGGGCCGCCGATGATGAGCCACAGCACGTCTTCATCCGTGTCGTTGAAGACCTGACGAAGCTGATCTGGGCCTACCAGCACGCCGCCGTGCTTCGGAACGGTCAGCGTCTCCTCGCCAACGCGGATGCGGCCGGTGCCTTCGAGCACAAAATAGAACTCTTCGGACACGATGTGCTTGTGCAGCGTGTTCGCACTTTGCGGCGGCATGCGCCAGAGGCGGGCACCGAGGTTCTCACTGCCGGTGCGTTCGAGAAAATCGGCATTCGGGATGCGCATCAGGTTCGAGGGACGCCAGTGAAGATCATCCGGCGTGATGAATTGGTAGCCTTGGAGGGTTTTCATGAGGCTCCACACCGAAAAGGATTCATCAAGCCTGCGCAGGTTTGGCCGCAGCCATCTTGCGCATCATGATGAAGCCGCCCACGACGAGCACAAGCAGGGCGATGCCGAGCACCGGCCGCACCGCGATCCAGGCGATGGCGATCACG
>JBEIGR010000288.1:0-6941 GCA_040381795.1 Verrucomicrobiaceae bacterium
ATTCGTCGAGCTGCGCCTCACGAAGCATGATGGGCCGATCCGCTGCCTGCCCGAGGAGATCGCCACGGGTGAGTGGTTCATGCCGGAAGACATTGATGCGTGGGTCGAGGCTCGACCGCAGGACTTTGCGAAGGGTTTTGTGACCTGCTGGAAGGCGTGGCGGAGTTAGGCAGTGTTTTAAAACTGGCAAGGGTGTCGCCGGGAGCGCCAGGGCATGAATGGCAAGGCGCATGGCGCAGCCGCTATCGAGGAGATAACGGCAAGCCGTGCAACGCGGCCAGTCATGCCCTGCCGCCCCGGCCCGAAGGGTTCGTTCAGGGAGGGCTTCTGGGGGTGTCGCTGCGCTCGTTAGCTATCTCTCGATAGCCTCCTCGCTTGCTCCTACCCAGAAGCCCTCCCTGAACGAACGCCACCCTTGCCAGTTTTAAAACACTGCCTAGGCGCAGCATTGAGATCGTCGATGGCAGCTTCGGGAGGATCAATGTCCTGCCGGTGAGATCGCTAGATAGGTGTGGGGCGTCATGTACGACCTCATCGCCATCTCCCTTCAAGCCGTCGGCATCATCCTCGCCGCCGATTTTGCCGCCGGAATCATTCACTGGGCCGAGGACGCCTACATCCGCGAGGACACGCCGCTGGTGGGCCGCCTGATTGGCAAACCGAACACGCTGCATCATCATCTGCCGCGTCGCATGGCACGAAACTCCTGGTGGCAGAGCAACTGGGATCTGCTGCTGGTCATGGGACTGCTCATCGGTGCAGCGGCGATGCTCGGGAGGCTGACGTGGCATGTGTGGCTCTTTGCCATGGTGGCAGGCAATGCGAACGAGGTTCATAAGTGGTCGCATCGCACGCGGCGAGAGAATGGTCGGTTCATCTCGTGGCTGCAAGATCGTCGGATTTTGCAGACGCCGCAGCATCACGCGGTGCACCACACGAATCCCAAAGAAGTGCATTACTGCCCGATCACGAATGTGCTGAACCCACTGCTCGATGGCCTGAGGTTCTGGGAAGGTCTCGAATGGGTGCTGGAGCATGCGTTTGGCCTCTGCCGCCAGCCGGATACGTCCGTGCCGGGGCAGGGAATGGCACCGGCATGGATCACCGAGCTTCGTCGTGAGGGGCGCCGTGAGGCTTGACGCGGAGGTCAGCTTCGGAGACAAACACGGGCCATGAAATTCCCTACCTTCGCCGTCTCCTTCCTCGCCCTCGCTGCTTATGCCGCTGAACCCGTACCCGCGTTTCAGGGTTCGATTGAGCGGCTCGATCCTGCTTTGGATGCCTTGCTGGCAAAAGAGGCGAAAATCGAGGTGCTCGCTTCCGGCTTCAACTGGAGCGAAGGACCGGTCTGGAAGGATGGAGGGATTGTTTTCTCCGATGTGCCGGAAAACACGGTGTTTGGCTGGAAGGAGGGCGACAAGGAGGCGAAGGTCGTTTTGAAGCCCAGCGGCAGTTTGAACGGCGCAGGAGGGCAGGGGAGCAATGGCCTCGCGGTGGATGTGAAAGGTCAGCTCGTGCTTTGCCAGCATGGTGAGCGCCGTGTGGCTCGCCTGGAGAAGGATGGGAGCTTCACGCCGCTGGCGGATCACTTTGAAGGCAAACGCTTCAACAGCCCGAACGACCTCGTCATCGCGAAAAGCGGCCTCATCTATTTCACCGATCCGCCTTACGGCCTGAAGAAGGGCACCGATCAGCCGGAGCTGGACTTCCACGGCATCTACTCGGTCGATGCGGTGGGCAAGGTGACGCTGCTCGACAAGTCCATCCGCTTCCCGAATGGCATCGCCCTCAGCCCGGACGAGAAGACGCTTTATGTGGCGGTCTCCGATCCGCAGGACACGCGGGTCATTTCATATGATCTCACGTCATCGAGCTCATCGGCGAAGGTCGTCTTCAATGCCCAGATCCTCAAATCACCGCAGCGTAAAGGCGGCTGCGATGGCATGAAGGTGGATGCCCAGGGCAATCTCTGGACCACCGGCCCCGGCGGCGTACTGATCCTCGACCCAAACGGCAAGCACCTCGGCTCCATCCTCACCGGCCAGGCGACCGCGAACTGCGCCTGGGGCGGCGAGGACCTTTCCACGCTGTACATCACGGCGGATATGTTTCTCCTCCGCGTGGCCACGAAGACTCATGGCACACGCTGAGGATCAACCGTGAGCCATTTGGCTCAAAGCTTCGTGTAGCCGACGCTTTCGCAGGACATGTCCCAGAGCTTCTTCAGCTCCGCATCGAGCTTCGTGATGCTGAAGCTCACGCCGGCCATTTCCTGGCAGGTGACGATGTTGTCCACGATGGTCTGGTGGATCTTGATGCCACGCTTTTCGAGGATGGGCTTGGCTCCGCGGAGGAGGATGAGCAGCTCCATCATGTGCGTGCTGCCGAGGCTATTCACGAAGAAGACGATCTCGTCGCCCGCATTCAAAGCGAGGTCATCGGCGAAAAGGAGGTCGAGGATCTTCGCGGCGAGTTCATCAGCGCTGCACATGGGGATGAGGCCCACGCCTTTTTCGCCGTGGATGCCCATGCCGAGGCCGATGACGTCGTCGGCCAGTTCAAAGGTGGGTTTGCCAGTGGCGGGAATGCTGCCGGGCTTCGTGGACACGCCGACGGTGCGGGTGTTGTCGCAGGCCTTCTGGGCGATGCGGGCCAATTCATCGAGCGAATTGACGGTGGCGGCGGCAGCGCCGGCGAGCTTCGTGATCGGCACGAGACCGGCCACACCGCGACGCTTGTGCTTTTCCGAAACAGGCGCGGAGCACACGTCATCGGCGATGATGACGGTCTTGACCGTGATGCCCTCATCGGCGGCCAGTTCGGCACCGATGTCGAAGTTCATCACGTCACCCGCGTAGTTGCCGTAGAGGAAGAGGACGCCTTTGCCGCGATTCACGGCCTGGGTGGCTTCGAGGACGATGTCAGGAGGAGGTGCGGCGAAGATTTCGCCCACGGCGGCACCATCGGCCATGCCTTTGCCGATGAGGCCGTGGTAGATCGGCTCGTGACCGGCCCCACCGCCCACGAGGAGGGCTGGAGCATCCGGGCGGAGGTCATTCATCACGATGGAGCGGGTGCCCACGCGGCGTGCTTTGCCATCATAGGCGAGCACGAGGCCGTCGAAGAGTTCGTCGGCGCACTTGAGAGGGTCGTTGATGATCTTTTTGGCAGGATTGGCGTGGCTCATGGGATGGCGTGGGTTGGGGAAAAGGAGCGCCAGATTTAGCGGCTCGGCCTTCCGGTGTCAAAGCGCAATCCCCGGTGGAGGCTGGTCGTCCATCGACTCCGTGAATGGGAACAGCGGGTTTTATCCATTTCCGCCTTTGGCATTTGCGGACAGAATCCCGCGCCATGGAAATGCTCCTCGTTCTTCTCGCTGTCGTCGTGCTCGTTATGCCGGTGGTTTCGCTCGTGATCGCCGTGCGTGCCCGCCAGCAGGTGGGCGAACTGCGCCGGGAGGTGGAACGCCTGCGGCAAGGCGAAACGAAGCCGTTGGTGGTTCCGAAACCTGTTTCGGCACCGCCGCCGAGGCCGGTGGAGACTTGCGAAGCACCAAAACCCAATGCGCTGCCGCCGCCGATTCCTCCGAGCATGCCAGCGAAGGTCAAACCGGTCGTGGCGGAGCCGAAGGGACTCACGATGGAGCAGTTCATGGGCGGCAAGTTGTTCGCGTGGATTGGTGGGCTGGCCCTATTCCTCGGTATTGTGTTTTTTGTGAAGCTGAGCCTGGAGCGCGGCTGGATCTCGCCGGGATTGCGGGTGGCCATCGGCCTCGCCACGGGAGCGGCACTGGTCATCGCGGGGGTGCTCACGCAGCGGAAGGAACGCTACGCAGTGCTGGCGCAGACGCTGTGCGCTACTGGCATCGTGGCGCTGTATGGCGTGAGTTTTGCGGCGCATGCGCTGTATCAATTGCCGCCATTTGATCATGTCATGGTCACGTTTGGTTTCATGGCGGTCGTCACGGCGGTGGCCTTCGTATTGGCGGTGCGGATGCAGGCGAAAGTGGTGGCGGTGCTGGGTTTGCTTGGAGGATTTTTGACACCTGTGCTCTGCTCGACGGGTCGGGATCAGGCGCTGGCGTTGTTTGGATACATCGCGCTCCTCGATCTCGGCGTGCTGGCCATCGTGCGGCGGATGCGCTGGCAGGCGCTCGCGGCGCTGGCGGCGGCGGGAACGGTCCTCATGCAGGGCGGCTGGATGCTCCGCTTCTTTCAAAGCTCCGGCTATGCAGTTGGCTCGGCCACTTGGGTGCCGGTGGGTCTGCTGCTGGGCTTTCTGGCTCTCTTCACGGCGGCGCTGGCGTGGAAGAGGAAGGAGGACGAGGCCTCACCGCTCGGTGCAATCCTGCTGGCAGGTGGTGCGATGCTCTCCGCGCTCGTTTTTCTGAGTTATGACTCGATCTCGTCTAGGCCCGGTGTGCTCTATACGCTGGTGTTTGCCATCCAGGCTCTGGTGATGGCGGTGGTGTGGCTGAGGCCTCAGGCCAGGGCGGCACAAGGCATCGCGGCGAGTCTGGGTTTCCTGCATCTGTGGATTTGGACGCAGGAGCATCTCACGACGGAGTTGCTCGGCTGGGCGCTGGGGCTCTACTTGATGTTTGGAGCCATGCAGACGGCCTTTGCGGTGCTGTGGATGCGGCGTGGTGATGATGATGCTCGCCCGATCATGTGCTGGGCACCGCTGGTGAGCGTGGTGCTCATGCTGCTGCCGGTGGCCAGCCTGCCGGAGGTGAGCGTGATGCTCTGGCCGGCGCTGCTGGTGGCCAATCTGCTCGTCATCGGCGTGGCGATGGCCAGCGGCTCGCTCATGCCGGTGCTGGCGGCACTGGTGCTTACCATGATCACGATCTCCGCCTGGGTGTTTGGCCGCTTGCCGGCGAATGCGGCGGAAAGCCTCACGCCGTTCCTGGTGGTGCTCGGCGGCTTCAGCGTCGTCTTTGGCCTCGCGGCCAGTGTGCTGGCGAAAAGGCATGCGCAGGCTCCGCTGGCTCAAGGCATGCCGGTGAGTGCGGCGGTGATGCCGTTTCTGCTCCTCATCGCGGCGATGATGCATCTGCATGTGGGCGATCCCACACCGGTTTTCGGCCTCGGCATGGCTTTGGTGGTGTTTTTGCTCGCCCTCACGCGGTGGACGGGCCTCACGGTGCTCGTGCCGACGGCGCTGGGCTGCTCGCTGGCGCTGCAATGGGCCTGGCATAGTGGAAATTTCGCCCCCGTGCATGCTCGAACGGCGCTGGCTTGGCATGCTGGCTTCACCGCTGTCTTCATGATCTTTCCGCATCTGTTTGGCAAAGGATGGCAGACGCGTGTCAGCCCCTGGCTCGCCTCCGCAGCCTCGGGGTTGGGGATCTTTGCGGTTGTTTGCTGGACGGTGGAGGTGCTGTGGCGGGAGCTTCCCGATGGATTTCTTCCAACACTTTTCTCCCTGCCGCCACTCGTCGGGCTGGCCTGGGTGATGCGCTATCACGCGGCAGACAATCCGGCACGCCGGGTGCAGGCGGGCGGCTTTCTGTTTGTGGCGCTGTTTTTCATCACGCTGTTCTTCGCGTGGCAGTTTGAGAAGCAGTGGATCACGCTCGGCTGGGCCTTGGAAGGCGCGGTTCTGCTCGGTATCGGCTTCCGCTGGCATTTGCGTGTGATGCGGCAGGCTGGCTTGGCCGTGGTGGCCATGGCTCTGACGCGGCTATTCTTCTGGGACCTGGAGCGAAGTGATAGCCTGCACCGCATCGGAGCTTTCATCGGCGTGGCCATCGTGGCGCTGGGCGTGTCATGGCTCTACCAGCGCTTTTTGAGCGATGACGAGCCGCCAGCATGCTCGTGAACGCTGGACTTTACCGCATTCCACGCCACATCGGCGCATGCCCGATAACGATGAGACGCAGGTGCTTTCCGTGTCCCAGCTCACCCGCGAGATCCGCGAGGTGCTGGAGGGGCGCATTGGCACCGTGTGGGTGGAGGGAGAAATCAGCAATCACCGCCTGCAAAGCTCCGGTCACCAATACTTCACGCTGAAGGATGCAGGCTCGCAGCTCTCCTGCGTGATGTTTCGCGGCGCGGCCTCGCGTGCCGGAGCGAGGCTGGTGGATGGGGCGCAGGTGCAGGTGCTCGGTGAAATATCCGTCTATGAGCCTCGCGGTCAGTATCAAATGATCGTGAGGCAGGTGCAGATGAAAGGGCAAGGAGGTCTGCAGGCTCGTTTTGAGGCGCTGAAGCGCAAGCTGCATGCCGAGGGTCTTTTCGATCAGGAACGCAAAAAGCCCGTGCCGCGCTTCCCGGAGGTCGTGGCCGTCGTCACCTCACCCACCGGCGCGGCCATCCAGGACATGCTGAACATTCTCACCCGTCGTGCGCCCTGGCTGCGAGTGCTGGTGTTTCCCGTGCGGGTGCAGGGCAATGGAGCCGAGCACGAGATCGTGCGTGCCCTCCAGGTGCTGAATCGAGCGGAGGAGTTTGGCCTGCCGGTGCCGGATACCATCGTCGTCGGTCGCGGTGGCGGCAGTTTGGAGGATTTGTGGTGCTTCAATGAAGAAGTGCTCGCCCGTCAGCTTGCCGTGATGCGCATCCCCGTCATCTCGGCGGTCGGGCATGAGATCGACTTCACCATTTCAGACTTCGTGGCCGATTTGCGGGCACCCACGCCCAGCGCGGCGGCGGAATTGCTCGCACCTGATGCCGCAGAGCTTCGTCGCACGCTGGAGAACGCCGCCCGCACCTTGCAAAACCGCACGTTGACGGTCATCGAGCATCATCAGCGTGTGCTCGACCTCACGGAGAAAGGCCCGCTGCATCGCGAGCCGGAGCGTTTGCTCCTCGAAGCCGAGCAAAGCATCGACGACGCCGAATCCCATCTGCGCGATGCCATGCGCGAGCATCTTCGAGGCCTTCAAGATGACCTCACCACGAAGCAGCAGGTGTTTGCCGAGCGTCATCCGCGTGTGC
>JBEIGR010000289.1:0-6937 GCA_040381795.1 Verrucomicrobiaceae bacterium
ACTGGTGATCCACCATGAAGCTGCGTGCGCTCTCAGCTCGTAGGCGCATTCGTCCGACTGCGGCGGCGCATGGCTTCACCCTTCTGGAGATCTCCGTCGTCCTTATCATCGCCTCGATGCTCATCGGCGCGGGAGCGGTGATGGTCAGCGGCATGATGAATGATCGGGCGGTGCAGAAAGCCGTCTCCGGCATCGAGGCCCTCGGCGTCGAGGCCGTCAGCCGCGCCTCCACCTACCGCCGCCAGCAGGTCATCGCCTTTCAGGAAGGCCGCTGTGACCTCCTGGATGAAACCGGCGAACTCATCCGCAGCGTCGAACTGCCCGCAGGTGCCAAGATGCTCATCCATCGCTACTACGCCAAGGACTTCACCGAAGCCGAAGGCCAAGCCGTCCGCGTCCTCCCCGGCTGCCTCCTCGAACCCATCGAACTCATCCTCCGCGATGCCGATGAGGATTTTGAATTCGCCCTCGATCCGCTCACCGGCGGCTTCAATCCCGATGCGTGACTCCAATCGATCACTATTTGTCTAAGCGAGCCCCTTCGCCGCGTTTGATGAAGCACTCATGCGCCGCTTCTTCTTCCTCCTCCCGCTCGCCGCCTTCGCTCAGTCCGGCCCGCCGCCAAAGGCTCCCATCGTCCCCACCGACCTTCCACCTCAGATCGAGACGCTGAAGCCCGGCGTGACGATGACGCTGCTCGCCGAGCATCCCGCGCTCGTCACGCCCACGGGCATCGATGTCGATGAAAAAGGCCGCATCTGGCTCGCTGCGTGTCACACGCACTTCCGGCCGGAAGGTTACGAAGGCCCGCAGCATGACGAGATCCTCGTATTCGATGCCGATGGCAAAAACCGCCGTGTCTTTTACAACAAAACCGATGCCACCATGCATGTCGAAGTCGGCCCCGATGGCTGGATCTACCTCGCCGAGCGGGATCGCGTGCTGCGGGTGAAGGACACGAATGCCGATGGCGTCGGTGATTTGGAAGAGAACCTCGCCACACTCGACACCGTGGCCGATTACCCGCACAACGGCCTCAGCGGCATGGCCTGGCATCCCGATGGCGGCCTCGTCCTCTCGCTCGGCGAAAACTTCGGCAAGGACTGGATCCTCACCGGCACTGACGGCGCGAAGGTCAGCGGTCGCGGTGAAGGCGGCGTCTTCCGCTGCACCGCCGATGGCAAAGGCCTGCGCCGCATCGCCCGCGGCTTCTGGAATCCCTTCGGCCTGCTCGTGCGCCAAGACGGCGAAATCTTCGCCGCTGAAAACGATCCCGGCAGCCGTCCGCCATGTCGCTTACTGAATGTCGTCGAAGGTGCGGACTACGGTTTCCAGTGGGTTTATGGCAGTGCTCCCGTGCATCCGTTCGTCGCGTGGAATGGCGAGTTGCGTGGCACGCTCGGCATGGTGCATTCCAGTGGCGAAGGCCCCTGCGCCGTCGTCGAGCTTGGCGGCGGCGTCCTGATCCCGAGCTGGAGCGATCACCGCATCGACTACTTCCCGCTCACGCGAAAAGGCGCGGGCTACAGCTCCGAGCGAATCCCGCTCGTGAAGGGCAGCGACTTCTTCCGGCCCGTTTGCATGGCCCAAGGCCCCGACGGCGCGTTTTTCCTCACCGACTGGGTTTTCAGCTCCTACCCGATTCATGGCCGCGGACGCCTGTGGAAGCTGGAAATCGAAAAGCAGCCCTGGATCGCCGAAAAGCAGCCCGAAACGCCCGAAGCCACTCTCGCCAAAAAACTCCGCGCAGGCCGCGAGAAGCTCGAAACCTCCAAGCTCCTCGAGTTCGCTCGTGGAGCCGATAAATACCTCGGCGATGCCGCCCTCACCGCGCTTTCACGCTCTTCTCTGACCGTCGAAGAAGTCAAAGCCCTCGCTCCACCAGATCGCGTCTGGGCCTTCGTCGCGATGCGACGCGCCGAGTTGAGCGACGCCAAATGGGTGCGTGCCTTCTTCGACGATCCCGACGCCGAAATGCGCTTCGAATGCCTGCGCTGGATCGCCGATGCGGTGCTCAAAGACTTCCAACCGCAGGTCGAGGCCATGCTCAGCGATTCAAAGCTCGACTTCCGCCTCTTCGAAGCCGTGCTCGCCACCTGGAACACCCTTCGCGGTGAACCCGGCGCGGGAGTCACCAACCCCGAAGTGCTCGTCGAGCGCATCACCGATCCCAAAACGCCCGCCCGCCTCAAAGGCTACGCACTGCGCCTCGCTCCGCCGACGCACAAAGCCCTCACCCTCGAACTCCTCCGCGACTTCGCCAACAGCGACGACAAAGTCCTCCAACTCGAAGCCGTGCGCACTCTCGCCGCCCGCCGTGCCAGTGCCGAGATCGCCGCCGATGAAAAACGCAGCCCGCAACTCCGCGCCGAAGCCATCCTCGGCACCGATGACCCTGCGCTGCTGCAAAAACTCGCCCAAAGTGACCACGCCACCATCCGCGAAGAAGCCCAGCGAGCCCTTCCGCGCTCTCTGGCCATCAATCGCCCCGCCTTCGACGACACCGCCGCCTGGCTCAAACTCCTCAAAGGCCAAGGCGATGCCGAAACCGGCCGCCGCATCTTCTTCAACAGCAAAGCCGCCCTTTGCTCCAACTGCCATCGTCACAGCGGCCGCGGCAACGTCGTTGGCCCCGATTTGACCCTCATCGCCCAGCAAGGCGACCGCGCCGCCATCCTCCGCTCCATCCTCGAGCCACACCGCGAGGTCGCGCCGCAGTTTTATCCCTCCGTCGTCGAGCTCAAAGACGGCACCACCTTCACCGGCATCCTGCTGCGTTCCTCCAGCACTGACGTCTTCCGTGATCTCACCGGCAAAGAAAAATCCTTCCCCGAAGCCGACATCCTCAAACGAACCGAACTTCGCACCTCCCTGATGCCGCCGGGCCTTGTGATGTCCCTCACCAATGCCGAGCTGCGTGATCTGCTGGCGTTTTTGACGAGCAAGTGACACGGACACTTGGACTGCGGCAGCCTGCTGCCGCTTTGGCAGGCCAGCCTGCTGGCCGTCGAACGTCCCATGGACTCTTGAATCCACCCTCCGCTCCCGCGCGGGCGTGAGATGCATGGCTGCCTCGATCACGAAGAGCCTTCGACGGCAGCAGGGCTGCCTCGGCAAAGCGGCAGCAGGCTGCCGCAGTCCATATGGGGAAGGAGTTCACCAAGGACTCAACACCGGTATCAAGGACCGGCCAAACCGGCGGTAGTGTTTGAAGTCACGGCCGAGCGTGAAGATGCGGCTGTTGCGATGGATTTCAGCGAGGCGCACGAGGCAGGCATCGGCGAGTGACTTCATGACGCGGCAAAGTATGACGGCCGTGTCAGATTGGTAAGACGCATTTCCGGGTGGTGTCTTTAGCTAGGTGATCTATGACCACCTGCTCATCGGGACGTCGCATTGACTCGCCCCTCGGGCTTCGTTTCGCCTCATTCTATGGCTTGAGAATTAAAATAAACCGCAGCTCTTTAGAATTTTGAGGTGCAATCAAAGATTCGTAAGGGTATTCTCAGGCTGTTTTTCGCTCTCCCATGACTCAACCGGCATTCGTTCCCCCATTTGGCCGTGAGGTACAGGCACCGTTTGTGGTCCCTGGTATCACGGGGGTGGCACAGACCCTCGGCCCGGCTCTCACGGCGGGTGGCACGCAGGCCATGGGGGACTTCCGAGCGACGCAGCCCCTTGGCCCGGCCCCCATGCCAGGTGGTTCACAGGCCATCGGGGACTTCCGGGCGGCGCAGCAAATCCTCATGAACGAGGTGGCGCAGCTCGAGCACCAGCGGGAGATGGCCTCACGCACCATGGCGGCGCTGCGGCAGGAGCATGAGACGAGGCAGGCGGAGGTGCTGCGGCTCACCACGATGTATTCCTCCCTCCAGGCGGAGGTTTCGGAGCTTTCCAGCCGACGCGAGACGGAGTTGGCGCAGTATCACGAGATCGCCAGACGCCGGGCCGCCGATGAGGCGCGGCTGCAAAAGCTCGAGCAAGAGCTGGCGATGATGGGTACGCGGTCGATGCAGGCCGCGATGAGCACGGAGGCACAGGAAGCGCGGGGGCGAGAGTTCGTCGGGCATTTGGAGGCGATCCGGGCGGCCACTTTTGAGGCCGAGGCAAAGCGCCGCGCGGCAATGGATGCGCAGGCATCCGTGGAGGAGCGTTTGCGGGCTTTTACCGCCCGGCATGATGAGGCGGCACGGGCTGAGGTGGAGGCACGCGGCATTGTCGAGCGGCTGGAGGCACAGCGTGAGGAGACAGAGCGGCGGCTGGAGCGCTTGCGTGAGGACACCGCTCGTATCGCGGCGGAAGGGGAGCAGGTGCGCCGCCAGATCGCGGCGGATGAAACGCGTGCCGCTGGCTGGCGTGAGGAGATCGTGAAGGTTTCGGCGGATCGTCTGCAATGCCTGGCCCGCCACGGAGAAATCCAGCAGGAGCTGCAAAAGCTCGCGCAGACGCAGCATCAGGCCCGCGTGGTGTGCGATGAATTCGAAACGAAGCGCAACCGCTTGGCTGCCGATGTGGCTGCACTTGATGGCGAGCAGGCCCGTCGCACGGCTGAGCTGGCGGAGGCGGATGCGAGTGTGCAGCGGCTGCGCAGCGAGCGGGCTGAACTCGAAAATATCATTCGTCAGGCCATGGAAGGCCGAGCCAAGGCGGAAAAGCAGCGCGAGAACGCTCTCGAGGCTCTCCAGCACGATTTGCCACGCCTCGCCAAGGCTCAATCCGAGCTGGTGAACACGGAGCGTGAGCTGGGAACGATGTCGCAGGATCTCGCCCGTGTCCGCGAGGAGCTGGTGGCTGTGCAGCAGGCGGAGGAGGAGGCGAGTGATCAGCTCGCCAGTGCCAAGCAGGAGATCTCCAGCACGGAGAAAACGCTCAGGGCACTGCGCACCGAGCACACCGATATTTTGCAGCAGCTCACGCGGGATCGTGACCGCCTCGCCACGATGAAGCGCGAGATCGGCAGCACCGAGGAAAAGCTGGATACAAGCCGCCGTGAGCTCAAGGAAACGGAAGCGGAGCTGGCGCACGTCTCCGCCGGATTTTCCGAGCTGGATGGTCGTTTCGTTTCACGCCGCGTGGAGTTTTCCGATCTCGAAAAACTGCTCGAAACCGCCACCAAGCAGCATCGCGACATCGAAACCGATTTGCTGACCAAAACGCGATTGCTGGCCGATACGCAGACCAGCCTCACGAGCGCCACGCAAAGGCTCGCCAGCACGCAAAACGACCTCGAAGCCGTCAGCAGGCAGCATGAGCAGGTCGAAGCGAAACTCCGCGAGCGGAACGACTGGCTGGCGAAGGCCGAAGAGCAAACGACGGAGGCTTGCAAAGCCCTCGAATCGTCCAGCCGCGATCTGAATTTCACCCTCGCCGAGCTGGCAAAAACCCGTTTGAACCTCGATACGGCGCAATCGCAGTTTGATGCGCAGAGTTTCCGCCTCGCCGAGGTACTACCGCAGGTGGCCATGGGCACTCAGGAGCTTCAGCGCCTGCGTGACGAGTTCCACCTCACCACGCAAAAACTCGAAACCACTCGCCACAATCTCGCTGGGACATCGGATGAGCTTTCGCACACGAGCGAGCAGCTCGCCGCTTTGAAAAAAGAGCATGCCGCAGCGCAGATCCGCCGTGAGGAATTACTCGCTGCCGCCGCCACTGCGGAGTCGCATCTGCATCATCTGGATTCGGAGGTCACCAACCGCTCGCGTGAGCTGGAGACGCTGCAAAGCGCTCTCCGCGATGGCGAATCTCTTGCCGTCGGGCTGAATGCCACCCTCGAAAATCTCAGCTCCACGCACACAGACCTGCAAAACCGCATCACCCAGCAGGAAGAGAAGGAGGACGATCTCCGCACGAGCATCGCCGCTCTCACGGAATCCGAGGCCCGCGCCGTCAAATCCGAGGCCTGGCAAAAAGAGCAGCTCACCAGCCTCGCCGGCCTCGTCCATGCCGTGCAGCAGGAGCTCACCGATGCGGAGGATATTCTCACCCAGACGCAGCAGTGGACGGAGCGCTCTCGCAAAGCCCGCGAGCGTCTCGATAGCCTCGAAGCTGGTTCGCTTGAAGAACGAAACTGCCGCAATGAGATCGATATCGTCAGCGCTGGCCTGCGCCAGTTGCTCAACCGTCTCTCCACGCTCAGGACGCAGCCTTCGGTGATCGCCGCCATCCAAGCGGAGAAGGCCGAAAGCACCCTCGCTCCCGTTTTCACAGCCCCGCGTTCACAGCAGGAAGAACACTCCGAATCCGAGACGGCCCTCGCTGGTCGTCTTGCCAAGCTCCGCGAGGCCGCTATGCGCGAGGAAAGCCGCATCGAATTCCTCAAAGACGAGCGCGAGTGCCTGGAAAACATCGCTCGTTCTCGGCCAACTATTGATCCTGCCGTGAGCGAACAGGAGGACAAGTTACGACTCCTCCAAGAGCAGGTTTCGCTCGCTGACACACGCTTAAAACGCGCCGCCGCCGAGGAGCAAAATCATCGCGAAAAGATCGCCTCCCTGCGCCAGCAGCTCGCCCAACTCCGCGATGGCATGACGCTCGCTCCTTCGCTCTCCTGATAACTTGAAGACAGAAGGCAAAGGAATGGGGGCAGGGGAATCCAAACCCTCATTCCTCTGTCCCCATTCCATTGTCCATCCGGCTTGGGAAATCAGAGGTTGCTCCCTCTTCCACACTTCAGCGTGATGAGTTCGGTTGCTCCTGAGCCTGGAAACACGTTAAAAAACGGTGCCAGCGCCGATCCGGCGAAGCAAAGTGGCCATCTCGCTCCGCGAGATGAGCTGGCCGCTTGGCCGCTCACCCTAAATCCGGGAATGACGACCCACGGAATACACTGAACGCACGGAAAATGAAGGCTGCACCCGTTTCTCTTTACTCACCCAAATGGTGAAAGGCTCTCCATGCTGTAAATGCTTATGATTCCGTGGCTTCCGTGATTTCC
>JBEIGR010000290.1:0-6925 GCA_040381795.1 Verrucomicrobiaceae bacterium
CGAGCGCACCGTGCGCGTGCGAATCAGTGGCGAGCAGGCCTGGATGACCATCAAAGGCAAAACAGAGGGCATTTCGCGTTCCGAGATCGAGTTCCCGCTGCCGGTCGAAACGGCGCAGGCACTCATCCCGCTCTGTTTTCAGCCCTTGATCGACAAAACCCGCCACATCGTGCTCCACGAAGGCTTCTGCTGGGAAATCGACGAGTTCCACGGCCCCAACACTGGCCTCATCGTCGCCGAAATCGAGCTTCCATCCGAAGATACGGTCTTCGCTCGGCCTGAGTGGCTCGGTGATGAAGTCTCCCACAACTTCCGCTACTCGAACGCCAGCTTGTCGGAGAGGCCGTTTGGCGAGTGGGGGTGACTTTACTCGCGCCAGCGTCGTGGAGTGCGGTGGCAGAGATGCAAGGGCACCTTGCATCGGCGACACCGCTGTCGAGCGCAGAAAGAACGTGTTGAGGCCGAGGATCGCCGTCCGGCAGACGACAGCGGTGTCGCGCCAAGGCTTGCCACCGCACTCCACGACGCTGGCGCGGCTAAGAATCCTCCACTGGCTCAGTGGAGGGTTTGCGTTGCAAACGTGGCGACATGCCTTGATTCAGTCGAACCATGAAACTGATTCAAACGGCCATTGTGATTATGGGTGCACTACTTGGCGCATGCGTTGTTTCCTATTTCAGCGGATTCATCTCGGTTCACGAAGATGTATCCACCAAAGAGACGGTTGGGATCACACACTTTAACGGCTTCCCTATTTGGTTTTATGAGCAGGCTCCAGGCATCAGCGTTTTCTCAGCCTGGCATTTTGAGAGGTTCATGTGGAATACCGTCCTTTGGGCTGTGCTTTTCAGCGTCTTTGTTTTTTGGATATGGCGCTCGTGTCGCATCACAAAACCAAGGTAGCACTCACAAAAACCGCGCCGTGCGGCTCACTTTGCTCTTCTTCACTTCTTCGGGCGTTCCGGCGGCGACGAGTTGGCCGCCATCCGATCCGGCTTCGGGGCCGATGTCGATGAGGTAGTCGGCTTCGGCATAGACGTCGGGGTGGTGCTCGATGACGACGACGGTGTGGCCTTCATCGACGAGGCGGTGGAGGACGTCGATGAGACGGGCGACGTCGCGGATGTGGAGGCCGATGGTGGGCTCTTCGATGAGGTAGAGATTGCGCTTCCCGGCTTTGGTGATGCCTTTGAGCTGCTCCTTGATCGTTTTGCCGTCGCCGCTGCGGAGTTCGGTGACGAGTTTGATGCGCTGGGCCTCGCCGCCGCTGAGCGTGGGGCTGGGCTGGCCGAGTTGCAGGTAGCCGAGGCCGGTGTCGGCGAGGAGTTTGAGTGGTCGAGCGATTTTTTGGATGCTGGCGAAGAACTCGGCGGCTTCGGTGATGCTCATGCGGAGCACGTCGCCGATGTGTTTACTATTGTATTCGATTTCGAGCGTGGCGGCGTTGAAGCGCAGGCCGTGGCAGGTTTCGCAATGGACTCGCGTGGTGGGCAGGAAGGCCATCTCGACTTTGATCTCGCCATTGCCGCCGCAAGTTTCGCAGCGGCCGCCTTCGGTGTTGAAGGAGAAGCGGCTGGCGGTGTAGCCGCGCGTTCTCGCGAGTGGCACCTGCGCAAAAAGGGCGCGGATGTCGTCGAGGATGCCGACGTAGGTCGCGGGGCAGGAGCGGCTGGTTTTGCCGATGGGCGATTGATCGACTTCGTGGACGGTTTGGAGGTTTTCGAAGCCTGAAACGGTCTTCCAGGCCTTCGTGACCTTGATCTTGGCCTTGCTGATCTTTTCGCGCACGGCTGGTGACAACGCGCCGTGCATGAAGCTGCTCTTGCCGCTGCCGCTGACGCCGGTGAGCACGGTCAAACGGCCGAGCGGGATGCTGACGTCGATGTTTTTGAGGTTGTTCGCGGTGGCACCGGTGACGCGGAGCCAGCCGTCTTTCGATTTCGCGGAGGGAAGAGGCCTGCGGCTGCCGCGTGAAGGATGGCGGAGCGGATGTTTGAGGCTCTGGCCGGTGACGCTCTGCTTCGACTTCAAAAGATGCGCCAGCGTGCCTTGCGCGACGATTTCGCCGCCGAATTTGCCCGCGCCGGGGCCGAGGTCGAGGATGGTGTCGGCGCGTTTCATCGTCTCGTCATCGTGCTCGACGACGAGGAGGCTGTTTCCTTTGTCGCGCAGGGCGACGAGCGTGTTGAGGAGCTTTTCGTTGTCGCGTGGATGCAGGCCGATGGTGGGCTCGTCGAGCACGTAAAGCACGCCACGGAGGTTGCTGCCGAGCTGCGCGCTCAAACGAATGCGCTGCGCCTCGCCGCCGCTGAGCGTGTCGGCGCTGCGATTCAGCTGCAAGTAGCCGAGGCCGACCTCCTGCATGAATTTGAGGCGCTGGGAGATTTCCGCGACGATGTCGCGAGCGATGATGGCTTCCGTGCCTTCGAATTTGAGCTTGGCGATGAGTTTGCCGGCCTCGCCTGCGGTGAGTGAGGCGAAGTCCTGAATCGTGCTCTTTTGCAACTGCACAGCACGACCGATCTCGTTGATGCGGCTGCCGTTGCACGTCGGGCAGAGCTGACGAGGCGCGGCGTTTTCGTCGTCGTCGCTGTTGAAGCGGCGTTCTTCCTCCAACTCAGCTTCGAGCATGGAAACATCGGCATTGCGGTCGTGGAGATCGCGTTTGGCTCCGACGTAGCCAAAGCCTCGGCAGTCTTTGCACCAGCCATGCGGGCTGTTGAAGCTGAAGAGACGTGGATCGAGCTCCTCAAAGCTCAATCCGCAGCTCGGGCAGCTCATTTCGGTGCTGAGCACGTGCATTGTTTTATCGGCGAGACGCAGCTTGATGGTGCCTTTGCCCATCTTGAGGGCGGTTTCGATGTGCGGACGCAAAACATCGGCGTTTTCGCCTTTTCCGACCTTCGCGATGACGGCGTCGATGCTGTGCTCTTTGAAGCGTTCGAGGCGTTTGAAGCCCATCGTCGGTTTGAACTCGCCATCGACCCAAAGTGTCTCGATGCCGTGTTTCGCGGCGTTTTCGGCCACATCGGTGTGGAAGCCTTTTCGCGCCTTGATGAGCGGAGCGAGCAAATGGCCGCCGCTGGTGCGCAGGTGGCCCTGGATGGTTTTGAGGATGGCTTCGGCGCTTTGCTTTTTCACCGCCACGGCGCACTTCGGGCAATGCTGCGTGCCGAGCTTCGCGAAGAGCAGTCGCAGGAAGTGGTAGGTCTCCGTCACCGTCGCCACGGTTGATTTGCCGCCGCCACGTGAGATGCGCTGCTCGATGGCGACGGTGGGCGGCACGCCGGTGATGAGATCGACTTCCGGCTTCTCCATCTGCTCGACAAAGGTGCGTGCATAGACGGACATCGAGTCGAGGAAGCGGCGCTGGCCTTCCGCGAAGATGAGATCGAAGGCGAGGGAGGATTTGCCGCTGCCACTGAGTCCGGTGACGACGACGAATTCGTCGCGCGGGATTTCGAGGGAGATGTTTTTGAGGTTGTGCTCGCGTGCGCCGCGGATGCTGATCGCGTTCTTCGTTTCAAGTTTCAGGTTTAAAGTTTCAAGAAGGCCCGTGCGATAGCTTGCAGGCGATTCGGCCACGGAACTTGAAACTTGAAACTTGGAACCTGAAACAACCGGCTTGAGATACCGCCCGGTATGCGACGCACTGCAATCCGCGACGTCTTCGGGCGTCCCCGCGATCACCAGCGTCCCACCACCAGCGCCGCCTTCGGGGCCGAGGTCGAGGACCCAGTCGGCGCATTTGATGACTTCCAAATTGTGCTCGATGACGACGAGGCTGTTGCCTTCATCGACGAGGCGTTGCAGGAGCCTGATCAAAAGAGCGATGTCGTCGAAGTGGAGGCCGGTGGTGGGTTCGTCGAGAAGGAGCAGGCTGCTCTTGCCGGGTGTTTGCGGTTCCAGCAAGTGGCCGACGAGTTTGAGGCGCTGCGCTTCGCCGCCACTGAGCGTGTTGAGCGGCTGGCCGAGCTTCAAGTAGCCGAGTCCGGCGTCGATGACGAGTTGCAGGCTGCGATTGATCGCCGCGACGGCGCGATGCTCGATGGTGGCGAACCACGGCACGGCGTCGTCGATGGTCATGCTGAGCACATCGTGGATGGATTTGCCATTGAGCAGGATTTTGAGCGCGTGGGGTTTGTAGCGCTTTCCCTCGCACTCGGGGCAGGTGACGAAGAGATCGCTGAGGAATTGCATCTCGATCTTTTCGAAGCCGTTGCCCATGCAACGCTCGCAGCGGCCTTCGCCGCTGTTGAAGCTGAAGAAGCCGGGCATGATGCCCTGCGTAGCCGCATCATCGCACGCGGCAAAGAGCGTGCGGATGTGATCAAAAGCGCCAACAAACACCGCCGGCGTCGAGCGCGGCGTGCGTGCGAGCGGTGATTGATCGACCATCACGACGCTGCCGAGTTGCTCCCAGCCGCTGATGCTGCCCACGCGGCCCGGTTCGTCTTCGCAGACTTCGCCGCGCAGCTTTTGCAGGTTCCGGTAGAGCACGTCATGCACGAGCGTGGATTTCCCAGAGCCGCTGACGCCGGTGATGCAGACGAAGGCGTTTAGCGGGATGTGTGCGTCGAGCTTGCGGAGATTGTTTTGGCGGGCGGAGCGGACCGCCAAGCATTTATGATTTATGACTTTTGATTTATGATTTGATCGGTCGGATCGGACGGATGCTTTGGGCTTGAAGTGGCTCATCGAGATGCCGTTTTGCTTGGCGGTGGACTCAAAAAGGGCGCGTGGGTAGGGATGCGCAATGACATCGATGGGGACGATGTTGTGATCGTCGGCTTTGGAGAAATTCTCGGGGTTCGTGTCGCCCGTGAGCACGGAGTCCGAGGCGCGATACCAGAAGAACTTGTTGCTGTATTGGCTGAGCATCATGTCATCCGGCACACGCACGAAGCCGCATTGAGTCATGAAGGCGTTCACTTCGGCCTGGGTGGGGCGTCCGAGATCGACCTCGGCCTGAGAGGTGACGATGGAGGCGTTTTTGCCTTTTTCTTTGTGGATGCCATCCACGCGGATGGTGTCGCCAAAGAGAAGGTTCTGCGTGCCGAGACGAAGTAGGTATTCAGAGGGCAAGGCGTGTCGCAGGGTGAGTTTGTTCGACTTGTTGTCGCTCTCCTGGTCGATCACATAACCAAATTGGCCACGGTTGGTCGTCTTCTGGACGATGTGGCTGCCCTGACGATGATAAACTTCATGCTCACCACCACCGCCAATGTGCGTGCCCAGATCAACGGGCGCGGTGGCGTGACGGTTGAGGATGGCTAGCTGGTCATCGAGAAGCCTCTCTCTTTTCTGGCGGCGAGCCCAGCCGAAACTTTCTTGATCAGCGCTTCGGTGGAGTTCTTTGGCGCACGGATGCGAAGCTGACGCAGCTTCTCCGGATCGGTTTCGAAGCGACGGATCGGCGTTTGCGGGCTGGAGGATGGCGGCGTAGGCACGGCTGCGGGATTCATCGTCGGAGAGGGTGGGGGCGTCGAGAGGATTTTCGGGGGTGACAGGATTGACCTTGGTGACCGAATGGATGGGGCGGCGATGGGTGGGGACGGGAATGCTCTTCCGACCAAAAAGATAATCACCGGTCAGCGAGCCCTTCGTCTTCGCGAGTTTCGCGAGCGGTCCGTCGAAGACGAGTTCACCGCCTTTCTCGCCGCGGCCGGGGCCGATATCGATGAGGTTATCGGCGGCGTGCATGACGGCTTCTTCGTGCTCGACGACGAGGAGGGTGTTGCCTTTGTCGCGGAGGCCATGCATGACCCCGATGAGGCGGCCGATGTCGCGGGGATGAAGGCCGATGCTGGGTTCGTCGAGGACGAAGAGAGTGTTCACCAACGAAGCGCCGAGGCAGGTGGTCAGATTGACGCGTTGCAGCTCGCCGCCGCTGAGCGTGCGCGTTTGGCGGTCGAGATTGAGGTAACCGAGGCCGGCGCGGTCCATGTAGCTGACGCGGCTGGCGATTTCATCGCGCAGCATGGTGGCAGCGTGATCGCCTTCTTTGAGTGGCCAGGTTTGCACGAGCGGATGCAGTTCGCTCACCGGCATGCGCCAGAGGTCGGCGATGGTGTGCGGGCCGATGCGGAAGGCATAGGCTTCTTTTTTGAGGCGGCCGCCATCACACGCGGCGCACTCGGTGTAGGCTCGGTAGCGGCTGAGGAAGACGCGGACGTGCATCTTGTAGCTGCGGGATTCCATCCACTTGAAGAAACCGCGCACGCCATACCACTCACCGCGATTGTAGGCGAGTTCGGGGTCGTCGCAGGTGCCGTTGAGGAGCCAATCGCGTTCGTCGGCGGTGTAGTCGTCGAAGGGCTTATGGATGTCGATGCCGCGCTTGCGGGCAGCGCGTTCGAGATCGAGCTGCGATTCGCCGTGGCTGCTGCTCTGGAAAGGGCGGACGAGGCCGAGATTGATGCTCAGCGATTCATCCGGGATGGCTTTGCCGATGTCGATGCCGAGTGTGCGGCCAAAGCCTTTGCAAGTGGGGCAGGCACCGAGAGGAGAGTTGAAGGAGAAGAGGCCGGGTGTCGGTGTCGGGAGGGTGATATGGCAGTCGGCGCAGGACCAGTCGGTGCTGTAGTTTAAAGTTTGATTCGCTTCGCTCCCCTTCGGGCTCTCTTCGGTCGTCTGTCTCGCTTTGCTCGGCTCAGGTTTCAAGTTCGCTGACGCGGGGGCGGAACTTGAAACTTGAGACTTGGAACCTGAAACCTCGAAGGAAACGGCACAGTGGCCTTTGCCGTAGCGGAGGGCGGCTTCGAGGGCTTCGGAGAGGCGGGACTTGGATTTTGGATCCAGCGTGACGCGGTCTTGGACGACGAAGAGCTGCGCGGGGAGTTTGCGGGTGCCGAGTTCGTCAGCGCGGATGATTTGGCCGTAGAGCCAGACGCGGACGAAGCCCTGCGATTGCAGAAACGCAGCG
>JBEIGR010000291.1:0-6921 GCA_040381795.1 Verrucomicrobiaceae bacterium
CCACCATGCAGACCGCACTGGCCGAGCACCGCCTGGCTCTCCAACGTGTCATCGAAGCCTGCCAGCCATGCGTGCAGGTGCTGCGAGAGGAAGACGAAGGTTTCTTTCGGAACGCGAACACGCCGGAGGAGCTGGCGACGCAGCTTAGCTAGCGCTTTCAACCTTTCGCTTTTGCCGCAAAGGGGTAGAGGAGCAAAGAGCGCTGAGAAGTTTGAAACTCTGCGTCCTCCGCCTCTCTGCCCCTCTGCGGCTGAATCGAGCGTTCGAAGGCAGCCTACTTGCCCTTCATCACCCACGACCCGCCAACGGCAATCACCGTGTTCAAACCGAGCGCCCAGATGCCGGGATGGAAGCCGCTGGTCTTTAACGAGGCCATGAAGGTGCCGCTCTTGTCATCGACCCAGAAGAACGACAGCGCGAAGAGCAGCCCGATGAGCATGCCGGCGAAGACGGGGCCGGACTTCATGCCTTTCCAATGCAGGCCGATGAGGAAGGCAGGGGCGATTTGCAGCAGCATGTCGAACTTCATCTCCAGCAGCTCGACGAGCGTGAACTTCACGCCGGAGTTGTTCATGTAGATGGCGAAGGAGGCCAGCACGACGACGATGATCGTCGAGGTCCATTTGCCGATGTTCGTGAGCGTGTGCTGGCTGGCATCCGGCTTCACAAAGCCGGCATACAAATCCTTCGTGACCATGCTGGAGAGCGAGAGCAGCGTCGAATCGGCCGTGGACATGATCGCGCCGAGCACGGCGGCAAAGATGAGCACCACGAGGCCATGCCCAAACGCGCTCTGCTCCTGCACCTGACGCATCATCACGCCGATGACGCCATCGGAGCTCACGCCATCGAGTTTTCCCGCGAGATGCGCGGCGGCGGTGACACCGGCGAGCACGGCGATGAGCGCGGTGGTGAGCGGCATGAAGGCCATCACGGCCATGCTACGCCGCAGCGCCTTGGCCGAACGGGCTGCGTAGATGCGTTGAATGGCCTGAGGATACAACGCGGCACCGACACCGAGCAACAGGATGTAACTGAGCCAGCTCCGCGCCTCCGCGGCCTTCGGCGGCAGCACCTTCGCGGGAGCAATCTCGGCCAGTTTTCGCGTCGTGACTTCCAGCGAACCGTATTCGACGAAAATGAGCGCCAGCAGCACAAAGAAGCCCACGGCGAGAATGCCGCCCTGGATCACATCTGTCCAAGCCACGGCGCGAAAGCCGCCGAGCGTCTCATACAGCAGCATGATGGCCGCCAGCACCGCGACGCCCCAGGCAAAGGCCGCATCCGGCGGCAGCGTCGTGAGTCCCTCCACCGCGCGACCCATCGCGGTGAGCTGGGCCAGATAAAAATTCAGCAGCGCGGCCACCATGATCAGCGTGGCGAGCAAATTCAGCCCGCGATGCTGGAAGCGATGCGCCAGGAAATCCGTCGGCGTGATGAAGACATGCTTTTTCGCCAGCGTGAAGAGCTTCGGCGCCAGGATCAGGTAGGTCACGACGATGGCCGTCATGAAATGCACGCTCGCCAGCCACGAGAAGCCGCTGCGGTAGGCCTTGCCGGAGAAACCGAGGATCGTGTTCCCGCTGTATTGCGTGGCGTAGAGCGTCAGCAGCAGGACAAAGAAGCCCACGCCCTTCCCGCCGAGGAAATGATCGCGCATCGAGTTCTCCTCGCGGGCCTGACGGCCGAGCCAGCCGATCCCCACGAGCGAGAGCAGGTAGAGGCCGATGAAAACGAGCCCACCGGTGCCGAAAGGAATCGCATTCATGCCTGATCGTCATCCTCCTCCGGCCAGCGTTTCACAAACAGCCATGCGGTGAACAGCGACATGGCCGCCGAGCCCAAAACCGACACCGCCGCCCACAGCGGCATGCCCAGCACGATCGTCCCGACCTCCGGCGGCCAATACCACGGGATGGAGATCGCCAGCAGGACCGCATACACGGCCCAGATCCACGGCGAGAGATAGCTGCGCGTCGGTTTCATGAAAGCGCCGGATCCATGGTGGATGGAAACGCTTTGTCGAGACAGGAAAAGCGAGACGCGAAAGCATTCGGCCAACTCACGGCGCTCCAGTGACTCGCAGACGCACGAAGCGTTTTCCGCTGCTGCCTGCGGGAAGGGTGGCTTTGACCTGCTGGGTGGTGCCGTTGTCGGAGAGGATGGTCTCAACGACGCCAGCGCTGCTCCACCCTAGCGGCGAGAGGGTGTCGTTCCATTCCACGGTGAAGATGGTTCCCGCGGCGATGGCAGCCACGAGGCGGGTGTAATGGTACTCGATGTCGGTTCCGCTCACGGTCGAGGACGCGGGAAGCGTGCTGTTGATGGTGGGATTCAGGCCGGTGGCCCATTCGAGGAGGTTGACGATGCCATCGCCGTCGTGATCGAAGGTGTCCGCCGCATTGCCTTCGTTGGTTGGGCTTCCGAAGTAGGTCTGCCGCCAGCCTTGCTGCAGGTTCAGCGTGGTGAAGGTCCCGTTGGAGGTGGTGTTGGTGCCACGGGCATTGGTGGCGGTGAGCCGGTAATGATACGTTGTGGCCGGCAGCAGGCCGGAGAGGCTGGCGCTCACGGATTGCTCCGCGAGGCCGATGTCGGGCGAGAGCGTGACGCTGGCCGTGCTGCCGTAGCTGGTGCTCGTGCCATATTCAAAGAGCGCGGTGGTAGTCGTCGGCGCATTGGGATCGAGCCGGGCGTTCAGGGTGGCCGAGGTGGTGTTGAGGCCTGAGACGGGCCTGCGCCCCACCAACGGCCCGGGGGTGAGGCGTTGAAGCTTATGCTCCAGGCTATTCACAAAGCACAACGTACCTCCGGGCAAGCAAACCAGATCATTCCCGCCCACGATTGGAAATTGGAAGGGTGGGGCCTCTAGCTCAGTCATCTGAAATGAAGTCACATCGCCGGATGGCGAGATGCGGCGGATCACAGAACTGCCATTGGAGACATAAAGGCCCCCCGCGGCATCAAAGCAAAGATGGCTAGGAACCGTAAACCTCGCCGAGGCGACAGGCCCATCCACTTCCTCGTAGGTGCCAGCGGCACCCGCGTAAGTTGTCACCTCACCTGCTGGGGTAATGCTGCGAATCGTCGAATTGTTGGTGTCGGCAACAAAAACGTTGCCCGTCCCATCGACGGTAAGGCCTCGCGGTTGATTGAAGCGAGCCGCCGCCCCCGTTCCGTCCACGCTTCCCGCCGTAGCGACATCACCCGCCAGCGTGGAGACAAAGCCACTGCTAGTGATCTTCCGAATGCAGTTCTGGACGATGAGAAACACATTGCCACTGCCGTCCACCGCGATCCTGCCAGGGAAACCGTTCTCACTGGCCAGTGTGCTCACAATGCCAGCCGGAGTGATCTTGCGGACGCCATTCGCCGTGGAAACGAACACATTGTCGTCACCGTCCACCGCCAGATCGGTGGGGAAGCTCAATTGTGCGGAACTGCCGACCCCATTCACGTTTCCGCTCACTCCAGCCTGCCCTGCTAAGGTGCTCACCACGCCCGCGCTGCTGACTTTACGGACCGTATGATTCGTTTGGTCGGCGACATACAGATTGCCCGCAGCATCCACATCGGCCCCCAAGGGAAAGTTAAACCGGGCCACTTCAGCCTGGCCGTCAGCACTTCCGGAGACAGCGGGATCTCCCGCTACGAGGCTGACCACGCCAAGGCTGTTCCGACGATAGACGGCGGTTGTTTGGGTGAAAAAAATATCTCCCTGTAGGCTGAATGCGAGTCCACTCATGTTGCGAAGCTCGGGAACACCTGCGTCCAGTGTGGTGACCAGCCCTGCAGGTGTCACCAGACGAATGCCGGTAAATGACGCCACATAAATGATCCCGTCAGCGCTCAACGCGAGTTCATAGGGCACTAAAAATCTTGCAGCGTCGCCTGAGCCGTCGGCAGTCCCCAAGCTGCCTGCCAGCCCAGCCAGTGTGCTGACCTCGCCAGTGGCCGTGTTGATTTTACGAATGGTGTGGTTCCATGTATCAGCCAGCATCAAGCTGCCATCGCCAGCCACAGCTAGACCTGAAGGATAATGGAATCTGGCACTGGTTCCCGTTCCATCTGTGCTGCCAGCGAGGTCTGCCGAGCCAGCGATGGTCGTCACCAATCCGGTGCTGGTGATCTTCCGGATTGCGTGGCCGCTCGATACATAGAGATTTCCGCTGGCATCTACCGCGATGCAGTTCGGTTGCGAGAACCTCACCGAGCCGCTGGTGCCATCAACACTGCCGCTCAGCCCTGCCGTTCCCGCCAAGGTTGTCACCACGCCTGTGCTGGTGATTTTTCGGACGGTGTTGTTGAAGGAATCGGTGACATAAACATTACCGCCACCGTCCACCGCGAGATCGGTCGGATTATTGAAGCGAGCCGCGCTTCCGCTGCCATCCGTGCTGCCAGGGGTATTCGCTAGTCCGGCGAAGGTCGTTACCTTCCCTCCGGCGGTAACTTTGCGGATTGTATGGCCAAAACCGTCTGCGACATAGAAATGACCTTCCGGCGCTCTGGCTATGCCGCGAGGATCTACAAACTTCGCCTCACTTCCCGTGCCGTCGGCGATGCCGGGACCACCCGTCGTGCCGGCGAAGTGGCTTTGGAGATAGGCGTAGTCCAGTGTTCTGGTTGTCTGGTCTGTCGTGCTGCTCGTGCCGTGGGCATTGGTGGCCGTGAGCCGATAGTGGTAGGTCGTGTTGGGCATCAGGCCGGTGACCAGCACATTCACGTCCTGAATCGCCGTGCCATCGGGGGCCGACAGGGTGAGCGGTAACGTGCTGCCATAGGCGGTCGTGAGTCCATACTCAAACTGGGCGGTGGTCGCGTTGCCATTTGCATTCACTGTCCCGTATAGCGTGAGACTGACCGGCGTCCTCGTGAACGAGCCGGGAAAAAGGGAAGGAGTCGTCGCAGGTGCCGCCACTGTAGGAGGCAAAGAACCCTGACCGTGGGCGAGACCACACAGGCTCAAAAAGAGAAAAGCGGATCGGGTGAGCAAGGATTTCATGGGAGGCATGATTTTCGGCGTAGCATGCCACAGCCGCAGGCTCGTCGTCAATCCGCCTGAGGCGCATCAGGGCTTCAAAAGCTTCCGCACCTGCTCGGCGAGCTTATCGGCCCCATCGGGCGAGTAACCGGTTTTCACGAAGGCGACCTTGCCATCGGGGTCGATGATCACCGTGTGGGGGATGCCTTCGACTTTGAACTGCTGGCCGACGCGTTGGAAGCCATCGAGGGCGACCTCCATCTTCCAGCCGCGGGTTTCGAGGAAGGTCTTCACCTGGTCCGCGGGCTCGGCTTGGTTCACGGCGATGAAGCGGACCTTCGCGGGATCAAACTCGGCCATCTTCGCGATCATATCGGGCAGCGATTTCACGCAGGGGCCGCACCAGGTGGCCCAGAAGTCGAGCACGATGACTTTGCCCTTTTCTTTGGCGAGATCGAAGTCGCCACCGGCGAGCAGTGGCAGAGTGAAGGTGGGCGCTTCTTTGGTGAGCATGGGTGAGCTCTCACCGCCGGCCTCGGGCAGCACGGGCTCGGGGGTGTAGGCCAGCTTCCACTCGCGGAAGCTGAGCAGCAGGGCGCTATCCTCCGGCGGTGTGGTGCGCACGGTGACGATTTGATTCATGGGCACCTTCACCGCGCCGAGACGCGGGGCGTTGCCGGTCACGGCGTCGAGGTCGAAACGGCTTACGTTGAAGGCGAGGCGGCCGCCATTGCTCAAAAGAAGCGTGTGCGTGCTCGACGGCGATGCTGCGGCAGATTTCACATCGGGCTTTTCGAGCCAGATGACGGCGCTGACGCGGTCCACGGGCACCTGCACGTTTTCCAAGCCGCTGCGCACGGCAAAGTGCTGGGTCGTGGCGGCCTCGATCACGCCGCGGAGGAGATCGCCATTCGCGGCGATGAGCACATGCCGTGGCGGCGACTCGCGGCGGAAGCGTGGGATGAGCAGCGCATGCTCGCGGGCCTTGGGATCGACATTCGGCAGGGCGATTTGGCCGGGGCCGCTCTTCGCTTCGAAGTGAGTGATCTTCACCTCGCGCTCGCCATTGCCCCACAGGCTGAAGGGTTCGAGGATGAGGCCGCCGCCGCTTTTCATCTGTGGCGTCACCGCGATCTGGCGCACGGGCACGCCATTGATGGCCACCTCCACAAAGCGTTCCTTCATCGAGATGCGCACCGGCACGCTGCGCGGGGCGGCCACGCGGTTTTGATTGTCCATCTGATCGGCCTGCTTCTCGATGCCGAAGATGGTTTCATTGCTCATCTGGCCGAAGAGCAGGTTCAGGCTCTTGCCGGTGGGATCGGTGCCATTGGTAAAAAGGCGCACGCGAAGCGCGGAGAAGCCATTGCTCTCGATGCGGAAGCTCATCTCACTCACCTGCGAGAAGGTGGGATGCGCCAGCGAGCCGCCGGGCTCGATCTCGGCGTGCTGATCGGCAAAGGTGACTTGCTGCTTCGTGCCGCGGATGGCACGCCAGCCTTTGTCCTTGAAGCCGGAGGCATTCAGCGGCTCGCCGGAGAAATGCACGGCGTGCAGTTCCTCGGGCTTGAAGGAGGTGGTGGCGCAGAGGGGTGATTCAATATCGAGGTGCTGCTCATCCATCGAGCGAAGCTTGCCAGGCAGGATGTCGCCGTTTTTGAGGTAAAAGAGCGCCTCAGCACGCGAGGTCGCCTCGCGGAAGCCGGTGCGGTTGATTTCCAGATCCTTCGTCGGCAGCACGGAGACGGACCTCGAGGCTCCAATCGGCTTCCAGCGCGGCATCAGGCCGCCATCGGCCTGCATGGTACCGTGGAGCGTTTTGCCACCGACGGTCAATTTTTCGAACTGAGCCAGCGGCGGCATCTTTGGCGTGCCTTCCGGTGGTGACACACGCAGCTCGATGCGCATCGCGCCCTTTAATTGGAAGGTCACGGGCTTCG